>CALLZX010000037.1 GCA_937858935.1 uncultured Ignavibacteriales bacterium
TCCAGGATGAAAAACTCCGGGCATAACCCTAACATTAATTCCTTTGTAAGAATAACTTCTTTCCTTGGATGAATAAATATTATATACTGATTTTAAGACCGGGAAAAGTAATTTTTTCAAGAATGATTTCATTCAGAATAAAATCCTTCTATTTCAGGCTGGCGATAGTGAAGCCAGAATTTTTGCAGTACCTTTAATTCATACGGAAGACGATATAAATTTGCTTTATAACGAAAAGCAGAAATCCATCTCATTGTTTTCTTTTGAAATGCCGTTAACTTAAAATCAGAAGCAGTCGGATAGTATGCATTCAGCACTGTTTCAAAATTTTTAATCTTATCAACCATAAAAGGTTTTAACCACGGTGTAAGCGGATTTTTTCTTAAATCAAAACTCTCCCAATCAGAGTTTAACCAGTCTTCTAACTTCTGTGGAAATTTAAATCCAGCCGCAGAAACTTTTTCATATAATTCAGAACCTTCGGTTGGAACAGGAGAGTAAACATAAATGATTATTTCTGTATCAGGATTGATTTCCTTTATCTCTTTTATGAACTTAATATCTTCATCAATTTGCTTGGAAACTATTTCATCATTTTTAGCTGGTAAACCTAGAACAAAAGAATATTCCGGGATGATACCAAACTTTTTTAATCGTGCAGCAAAGATTTTAATTTGCTCACCAGTTTGTGTTCCGCCTTTATCCATTTGTTTTAGAATTTCATCGTTGCCTGTTTCTGCGCCAAAGAAAATCATTTTGCATCCGGCTTCTTTCATTAATGCTAATGATTCATCTTTGTACTTATCAATTGTATCAATTCTTCCTTCACCCCACCAGGTTATGTTTTGGTTTTTGACAAGATTCGAAAATTCAACAACTCTTTTTTCAGAAACGAAAAAATTATTATCGTGAAATTCAACAGCATCAATTCCGTATTTACTTTTTAAATGCATCAAATCATTAAAAACATTTACTGCAGATTTACCTTTCCATCGTGCTTCATAAATTGGAACTACAGCACAGAATGAACAAGTAAATGGGCAACCAAAACTTGAATGATAAGCTGCTGTTTTATTCCCAAGAAAAGTTTTGCCAAGATATTTATCTATCGGATAAAATGTATTTAAGTAGTCATATGGAAGCGGAGGTAAAGAATCCTGATCAAACAAATCTGATT
>CALLZX010000038.1 GCA_937858935.1 uncultured Ignavibacteriales bacterium
TGATTAATAATAACTAATTCAAAAAAGGGGAAATAATCTTGTAATGTCAAGCTTTAGAGTTTCTTGATTCAGAGAAATGATTTTTTTGAACTTGGTATTGCTACACAATTGTGAAATAATATTCATTCATAAAAACAAACATATCAATCATAAAAGCAGTTTTGTTCTATGGAACATTTTTTGAACTTTAACATTTTCAGGGAAGTGGTATTCACCTAATTATTTTAGGTGCGTATCAGGTTTAGAAGTTGTAGAAAGTTTAAAATCATTATGATTGTTGATTCAAGCCGTCCTCATATAGCCGTTGTGGGAAGAAGAAATGTAGGCAAGTCTTTGCTTGTAAATTCTTTACTTGAACAGGATGTTTCTAAAGTATCGGATATTGCAGGAACAACCACCGATGCAGTTAAAACCAGGTATGAACTTTTACCTTACGGTCCGGTTGTAATTGTAGATACAGCAGGCATTGATGATGAAGGCGAACTGGGAAGACAACGAATTACCGAAACAATAAAAATTTTATCATCATCAGACTTTGCTTTGGTTGTACTTGATGCCCGCGAAACTTTGCAAAGCAAGGAACTAGAGTTGTTTGCCTATCTTGATAAACTTCAAATTAATTACATCGTAGCAGTTAATAAAATTGAGTTTGGTGTTAATCCTGTTTTGCTTGAGGAACTTAAAGAACTTAGGATGACGCATTTTGAAGTTTCCTGTAAAGAGAAAGCAGGAATTGAAGAGCTTAAACGAAAAATGATCCGCCTGCTTCCGGAAGATGATGAACCGCCGTTAGTAAAAGATATTGTAAAGCAGGGTGATGTTGTTATAATGGTCATTCCCACTGATTATACGCTACCGAATAGAAAATTAATTCTTTCACAAGTTCATATGATTCGTGAAGCACTTGATGAGAATGCGATTGTAACTGTCTGTCGTGAAAAAGAACTTGTATCAACCCTAAATAATTTGAAAGCTTATCCCGATTTGGTAATCGTTGATAGTAATTCCGTAACACGAATTGCGGAAGATATTCCTTCTAAAATCAGACTAACTACTTATTCACTTATAATTGCTCGGCACAGAGGTGATCTTCCTTTATTCATTAAAGGTTTGCGAAAAATAGACGGACTTAAAAACGGTGATAAAGTTTTAATCGCTGAAGTCTGTTCGCATCACACGCAGGAAGATGATATTGGAACAGTAAAAATTCCTAAATGGCTGCGCAGCTATACTAAAAAAGAATTACATATAGATATTATTCATGGCAATGATCTGCCGGATAATTTATCAGAATACAAACTTGTTGTTCATTGCGGCGGATGTTTATTAACACACAGAGCTTTGCAGACAAGAATTAACGAAGCAAAACTTATGGATGTTCCTGTTGTATCATATGGAGTAATAACAACATTTATGCTTGGTGCAATACCGCGTGCACTTGTTCCTTTTGGAGATGCTTTTGCTGAATGGGGAAAAGTAAAATCAAAGCAATAACCACAGACAAATGAAAAAATTAGTCGTTGCTATTTTATCAATTTCCATTTTACTTCTTACAGGTTGTTCAACTCAAACCGTTTTGGTTGATAGTGAAACA
>CALLZX010000039.1 GCA_937858935.1 uncultured Ignavibacteriales bacterium
GGATTAAAAATTGAAAACGGAATTGCGCAAGTTCATACATCAACCTGCAGACATGGAATTTGTAGACAGACAATAGCAAGCGGAGTTGGGAATATAATTGCATGCGCACCGAATAAAGTTATAGTGAAGGTTAGTGTCACTTAGAATGAACCAAATAACACTTATAATAAAGATTGTTGTCATTTTTCTTTTATTCTCGCTAAGTGGGAATTGTAAGATTATTGTTATAGAAGAAGATTCAACACTTATCGTCTCTGACAACAGAGTTTCGATTGGCGTTTTTGGTGGCATTAGACTGAAAGAATTAACGCCCAATACTGATGCTGGGTTTTGGGGAGGTTTAACTGTTGATGTTCCGATAGGGGATAATTGGAGCATAAAAATTGAACCAAGCGTTTGGCAGAGCTATGGTTATGAAGATTTTAGTTCTTACAAAGAATATTATTATAAAACTGGTAAAATTTTGGGTCATACATTAGCGTTTAGTATTTCCAAATGTTGGATTATTGAAGACTATTATCTTGCAGCTTCTATTGGTCCAAATGTTATGATGCTTAACAGTAGATTATTTAAATATAAGTACTTCCGAGAGTTATATTTTGGTTTAAACCTGAATGTTTTTATGGGAATAAGATTAAGTAGAGATGTTGATTTGAATTTAAGGATAGGAATAATTTCTAATAGTAATTTTTACAGTCAACATTATGAGCCTATTTTGATATCTCTTGGTTTTAATTATTTGTTATAGTTATGAAAAACTATATTTCATATATCATTGGTTTTATTGTTCTTTTTCTTATTGGATTTTTCATAGCAAGAAACAACAGCGATGAAATTAAAACAGTTAAGCGAACACAAATTCTACTCGGAACTGTTGTGGAAATACAAGTTCGTAATTCAGATGAAAATAAAGCTGAAGATGCAATCAAAAAAGCATTTGCAGAAGTAAAACGGATTGATGATTTATTCACGACTTATAATGAAGCCAGTCCTGTTTGGAAAATAAATAATTCATATGATTCAATTATCTCTGTTGATTCTGAAATTTATAGTTTAATTATTCTTTGTGATTCAATAACAAAACTATCAAAAGGAAGTTTTGATGTAAGTCTTGATAATCTTACAAAAGCCTGGGGTTTCTATACTGATGATCCACAGTTACCAACAAAAGTAAAAATAGATTCTGCTTTGTTAAATAGTGGTTGGCAGAAAATAATTTTGTTAGGGAATAATAAGATTATTAAAAAAGAAAATGTGGGATTAAACTTTGGGGCAATTGCAAAAGGATATGCCGTTGATAAAGCTATTGATGTTCTTAAAAAATATAAAATAAAAAAAGCGCTTGTAAATGCTGGTGGTGAAATAAGTGTAATTGGAAATGATTGGATTCTTGGTATACAAAACCCAAGAGATGTAAATTCAGTTATTAAGAAATTGAAGTTGAATGGAAACACAGTTGCAACCTCTGGGGATTATGAACAATATTTTGAAGTTGATGGAAATCGGTACCACCACATACTTGATCCTAAGACCGGTTATCCCTCAAAAGGATTACAAAGTGTTACGATAATAAATAAATCAAACACCATTGCGGATGCACTTGCAACAGCAGTATTTGTGATGGGAAAAGAAAACGGAATAAAACTAATTGAATCTCTTGATGATACCGAAGCAATGATAATTGATAGCAATGGTAAGATTTTTTATTCAAGTGGTTTTAAAAAGTATTTAATAAATTAAAATTTGTTCATCCCGAACTTGTTTCGGGATCTTTGGTGAATTAAGCAGATGCTGAAATAAATTCAGCATGACTTTTATAAGGAAATAGAAATGGACATAACATTAATAATAGCAATAGCCACAATGGGCGGACTTGGATTTATATTTGCCGGCGCACTTGCAATAGCAGATAAAAAATTAAGAGTTGAGGAAAATCCGAAGATCGGTGAAGTAAATGAAATACTGCCTAATGCAAACTGCGGTGCTTGCGGTAATGCGGGCTGCTACGATTTTGCAGTTAAGGTTATTGATGGAGAAGCGAAGATAAACGGCTGTCCCGTTAGCGGTCAAGATGTTGTTGATGAGATAGCTCGTATACTTGGAATGGAAAGTTCTGAAAGTGTTAAACTTGTTGCACGCGTTTTATGCAATGGCGGTAATATTGAAGCAGCAAGAAAAGCTACTGCAGAATATAATGGACCAATGTCTTGCTCTGTTCAAACAATTGTTGCCGGCGGAGATAAGATGTGTTTATATGGATGTCTCGGCGGCGGTGAATGTGTTGATGCCTGCCAATTTGGTGCAATATTTATGAATGAAAATGGTTTGCCAACAGTTGTAGAAGAACTTTGTACTGGGTGCGGGCAATGTGTAGAAGCATGTCCTAGAGGGATAATAGAAATCCACCCCGAAGACAGAGAATTATTTGTGTTTTGTAAAAATCATGATGATCCTAAACGATCTAAAGAAGTTTGTAAGGTTGCATGTATTGGCTGTGGAATCTGTGCTCGTAAATCTGATGGTTCAATTGTTATGAAAGAATTTTTACCTGAAATAGATTACGCAAAGTTAGATCTTTCAAAAATTCCGCTGGATAAATGTTCAACTAATGCTATTAGATTTGTACATCCGGAAAAAGCCGCAGAGTTGTTGAAAGAAGAAAATATAGAAGTAAAAGTAAATTGAAATTTGAATTATAATTTCCACGAAACTGCATGACATTAGGCCGGGGCGGGAATTTACTTTTAAATAATTTAAATTCCGGCTCGAAGACAGAATGACCAAGCAAAAAAAATGTACAACGAAGAATTAACAGAAGAAGGAATTGTAAAAGAATCAAAAGATGGAATTGCAACTGTTGTGATTTCAAAATCTGATAACTGTGAAGAATGTACTGCAAAACTTTACTGCAAACCAGGGAATACTAAACAAAGAATTTTAACTGTTAATGATCCTCTAGGAGTTAATGTTGGCGATAGTGTTAAGGTTTCAATCAAGGGAAGTCAGATACTTAGAGTGTCGTTTTTAATTTACGGAATTCCACTTATTCTGATTCTGGCGGGATTATTCCTTGGAATGCAGGTATTTCAAATCAATAAAGAGCTTTTCTCAACATTATTAGCCCTTGGACTGGTTTTAGCTTATACTTCCATTATTCTTTTTGTTGATAAAAAAAAGAAACACAACGTAAGATCATACCCTCAGATTGTTTTTGTAAATCGCACAGTATCTAATGACTAACTTTCCGCATTAAGATTAAACACTTTTATTCCACTTACTTTTAAAATACTTATCAACAAAACTGCCGCACCCATCCACTGAACGGGTGAAAGAATGTTGCCGTGAACAAAATATTCTAACACTACTGCGGTTAACGGAAAGGCGAGTTCACAGATAGAGGCAACCGATGCAGAAATTCTTTTTAATCCATAATAGTAAAGAAAAATTGCAGCTCCGCCGGTTGTAAATGCAATTATTAAAAAGATTATTATTTGTTTTGGTGTAACAATAGCCACACCATAAATATCACCGGTTGATGCTGAAATGATAAACATAATTATTGAAGCAAAAAGAAAACGTAAATATGTTCCCATTTCATAATCAACATTTCTTAATGCCCGTTTACTTAGCACTGTGGATGAACTGAAACTAAATGCGGCAAGCAAAGCAAATAGGGCAGCAATTGTGGTTTTATCTCCGGTTGAAAAATTTGGAGCAGACAAACCAAATGTCATAAAGTAAGCTCCAATGATTGCCAGCCCCGCCCATAGAAAAAACTCCTTGGGTAATTTTTCTTTTAATAAAACAGTTGCTAATGAAATTGCAAACACAGGTTGAAGTTTTTGCAAAAGAATTACCACTGAAAGATTAACAAAATTTACATAGAATAGGGCTTTGGTAATTGCCATCGTTCCTATTGCCCCACCAAGTACCGCAACGCCAAAGAATGCAAGCCAGTCTTTTTTCTTTAAATATCTCAGCGAAGAAAGTTTTTTAGTGAAAAACGGTGTAAGCAAGACTGCTACGATTGAGCTTTCAACGAGTACAACTAACGGAACAGGTAGACTGTAAAGCGATGGACGCAAAACAATTCCATCAACAGCCCATAGAGCTGCAGCAATTACTACTAATAATGGTGCTAATAATTTTGAATTCTGCACTTTGTTTTTTCTTAAATCAAGTTTTTTTAATTATTCTTTTTAGATGGAAATACATCTAATCTAAACTTAGTAACTAAAATATAGATTGCAATAATTATAGTAACAGAATTAGCGATAATTATTGGATACGAAACAAGTAAAATTCCGTACCACAGCCAAAGAATAAATCCTGTTATAAGAAGAGAAAACATTCCTAAAGAAATATCCTTTGTGTGCTGTGATTTGTAAATTTTTACTGCTTGCGGAATGAATGCGATTGTTGTGCAAAATGCGGCCAAATAACCTAAAAAAGATTCCATATTACTCTGTTTAATTTTGTGTTCAAACTTAGGAATAAATGAAGAATTATTTATGAAATTTGTCCTATTAACCTTGATCTTAGCTGGATATAGGCAAACCCATTTTGTGGTAAAATTTACCCAAATTAATCATAACCCTACATTTTTTCAGTTGACCACTTTCAAAATCTTTCAGAATCTCAATAGTAAAATGGAATAATAATTGCATAAATCTGTTAAAAATAGAATAATGGCATTTGGCGATACAATGAGTTTCATGTTCATCCAAATGTTTTTTGATAAACCAATTTGAGGTAATTTAAGTGCAAGACCAGCTAACCAAAGAAACCGTATCCGGTAAATTTGCCGAAGATTTTGATATAGACGTTGAAAAAACAATCAATAAAAGTATCATACCAACTGAATTGCCTAATTGGAACAAAGCCGAAATATCTTTGCAAAATAAACTTCAGTTTGTTTTAAGAAGAGTAAATCTATCTAAATCTTTTTTAGATGATGATGTTTCCAAGTGGGTTAATGCGTCAAACGAAACATACGAACTTTCTTCTTTAAGAACTTATCTTCTGTTAAGTTGTGTTAATATGATTGGAGAAATTAGTCGCACAGATACCCCAATGACATTTTTATCATGGCTGGATACTTCAAACTCAGTAACAACAAGAAGTATTCGCGAAGAATCAATCAGTAAAGCAATAAATTCTGTTGGTGTTGTTGATGATCAGAAAAAAGCTGTTAAACTTATTAAATCTGTTTTTGCACAATACAGATTAACCAATTCAGTTGATTCAAATTATTTTTCTTTCTTTACTGATGCGCTTGATAGTGAAACACAAAATTTAATTGCATCAAACAGCTGGATATATCAGGATAATCCTTTAGAGAAATGGGCCAACCTGCAAAACGTTAAGGAAGGTTATACAAACTTAACTTCTGCAGAAAATAAAAGATTAACTAATGCTCGTAAAAGATGGGATGGATTAGATATAAATCAAAAATTATTTGAGGTTTCTCAGTTCCTTGAATTTTTATTTAATCAGTATAATTTGTGTCAGGTAAATCCTCCGGTTAAGATGGATAAAGATCCTGTGGCTAAAGTTTGGAAAGATATAGATCAGGCAGTTAGTGATTATAAAGTTAATTACTTATCTAACTCTCTATTTAATCATATTGGGGCAGATGGTCAGAAATTTAAGTTCAACGAAGTCAGGTGTGTATTTAAGGAAGAGGAATTAATTGTCTTTGAAGGAGACGTTAGGGAAAAGGACAGAGAGCTTTGGTTAAAGAGACTTTCTGAATGGGTAAAAACAAAAATAGAATCTGAAAACGCTATTGGTGAAACGATCTTTTTAGCCCCTAAAAATCAGGCTCTGGTGCTATCTGGAGAAAATCTTGCTCCGTTACTTGAAAAATGGATTGATAAAGCAGTTAAGAATATTTTAGATAAAAAATAGTATTTGGAAATAATTACTAACAAAAAAAACCATGGTGCACCATGGTTTTTTTATTTTAAACAAATCAAATTTCAATTAGCTTTCCGCTAATCGTATAGCCAATCTTTTAGTTGTTGTAAAGTGTGTGTTAAAAACTGTTGCTGCGGATTTGGGAACATGAACATCAATAGCTGTTTCTTTAAATAAAAATTCTAAACTTAACTGATTTGGGTTTTCTTGTGAAAGCTTTTTAGATTTTTTCTTTTTCATATTTAGAAGTGCAGAGAAAAATTATTTTATTGTGTTATAAAATTTGTAATGGTAAAGTAAAAATATTAATCTATAAAAAGAAGAAACATGAAAAATTAATAATTAATTTTACTACGATAGAAATATTTTCTTAAAAACTGTAATAAGTTTTTACAAGTTTTACAATCACGCCCTATTAACAATCAACATTAGTTTCAAATCAGCATCAAAAATTTTTAGTTAACTAAAATAATTTATAATCTATAAAAAATTATTTATTCCTACTTCTCATCATATTCAACACTTTTTAAATAATGACCTGGATCCATGTGTCTTAACATAACAGGATTTGTTGTAAAATTTTTTTCTTCACCAGGTTCAAGTTTATCAATACTTGCTGTTGAAGGTTGAGCATCAATCAAATAGGTTACAACAATGTTACTTAATATTTCATCACTAATATTTTTTATTGTTCCGGCATAGTGGGAAAAATCTCTTGCTTGAAGTGCTGGTGCGTCAATATCCACTGACTCTCTCACTTTGTTATACGACGCATTTATTTCCACAACCTCTTTTTCTTTTAGAAAATTATCGTAAGCAAAATACCCAGCGGCAATTAATAGAATGAAAACCAAAAATTTTTTCATAATCTCTCCTTCGGCTGATTTAATGATTTACAATACTTGGCAACTATTTGCCAAATTTGCTAAGCACTTTTGAACAAAAAGCACACCATTATCAACAATCTATTATTAGAATTAAAAATGCATAATAACGCAATTTTTACGGTTAGAGTAACTGCTTTCTGCAAATTATTACTCTTGTAGCAGCGAAGAGTAACTGAAAATGGTTTTCATTGGAGACCATTTTTTATAGAAAACCCTGCATCGGATAATGGGACCGGAATTGGCATCTGTCAATCAGAGATGTTTATCGACACAATATAAACACTTATACATCTTGGGGCTGCCAACTAAAACGATTCAGTGCTTATTGATTGAACTGATTTCTTAATCTAAAATCGATCAATCCGTTGGAGAATAAATCTCAGAACCATGTACCATATATCACTTAACGAATAATAATAATCAAAAAATTCCTGCTCAAAATGTGGCAGGGATTCTTATTTGCTTCATTTCCAAACAGATCATTTTGGTCGTTTGTAACCATCTAAATTTAATTTTATTCAACAATCTTCAATTTATTAACTATTTTAATACAATTTGTATCTGGCCTTGTATTTGTATTGAGCTCTTTAAAATATTTATAAACTACAATTGGTAATAAAATGATGCAGGGAATCCAAACGGCTTACGAAGGAGTAAAAATGGATTTTGAAGATTTTACAAGAGAAGTCGTGGGAGATGTTTTAATTGAAAAAGTTAACTTTTCCAGAGCCACTTTTAAAGAAGCCCAGGAGTTTAAAGATAGACTTGTTTACGACATACTAATGAACAATGAAAAGATTATAATAGATCTAAGTAGCTGTGAATATATCGATTCTACTTTTCTTGGCGCATTAGTTGTTATTCTTAAGAAAATGGCTGAACGCAGTGGAGAGATTAAATATGTTATTCCACAACCTTCGGCTTTATATCTATTTAAGATTACTGGTTTATATGGTGTACTTAATCTATATAGAAACAGAGAAGAAGCAATAAGTAGTTTTGCTTAGTTGGTTTCTGATTTTCTGGTTATCAAAATAAATAATTACGGGTGCTTTATGGAAGCAATAGTTTTATCAATAGTCTTTATAGTTATAATAGGCTTCTGTTATTCCTTATGGAAAGCTGCTGTTAATGAAGAGAAAAAAGAAATTAAAAAATTGTTTCATTAATTTGTAATTTATAAGCATTCTATGTTTTAGACCGCAGCTAATGCGGTCTTTATATTTTAAACCATTTTACTAACAACTTATCTTGCACCAAACTTTGAGAAACTATGGCTTTTCGTTATTTTTACAACGCATCCGTAGCTCAGTTGGTAGAGCAGTAGACTCTTAATCTATTGGTCGGGGGTTCGAGTCCCCCCGGGTGTACAGATAAGAAAGTTTAACGGTTTTTATGTAAAAATTCCCTCTAAAAATTGAGGGTTTTTTACTTTTAAATCACTTTTTAACTTGCACACGTTTTGAAAGACTAAATATCACATGTTCTTAACTTTATCGGAGAAAATGATTTTGAAAACAATTTTTTATACAATTTCACTTATAACAATATTTGCTCTTTCTGTTCAAGCACAGAATTATGAAGACACTTTAATGATCTATGGCCGTAATAGATTTTACAAAACACATCTGCCATTAGGATATAATTTACAAAAACAATATCCCGTAGTTTTTGTTTTTCATGGCGGATTAGGAAATCCGGATTTGACCGAAAAACAAACTGGTTTTTCTATAAAAGCAGACGAAGAAGGATTTATAGTTGTATATCCCTATGGTACTGGTTCATTTGATAAAAAACTTTTAACATGGAATACCTGGGATTGCTGCGGATACGCAGATAAAAAAAATATTAATGATGTTGATTTTATAAAAGCAGTTCTGGCAGAAATAAAGTCTAAACATAGTATTGATGAGAAGAGAATTTATGCCGCTGGTTTATCTAACGGCGGAATGATGTGCTATCTCCTGGCTTGCGAATTACCAGAATATTTTGCCTCGGTTGCACCTGTTGCAGCAACAATGTTTGATACTGTTTCTTGCAATTTCAATGCTGAGGTTTCTTTAATAATATTCAATAGCCTTAATGATCAACACATTCCTTACGGCGGTGGAATTGGTGAAGAGTCTTTGGTTGATGTTGAAAAACTTCCTGTTGAAACAGTTGTTAACATGTGGGTAAATAAATATAACGCCATTCTTATGAGCAAATCTGAAAGTTCTTTTTTTCATAAAACCAATTACAAAAACAATAATGGAACTGAAATAGTTTTATATAAAATGCTTAGTGGCGGACACTCGTGGCCGGGCGGAGAAAAAATCAGAAAATTTGGTGATGCCCCGGTTAAAAGTGTTTCTGCAACAGATTTGATTTGGGAATTTTTTAAGAATAATCCGAAACACTAAACATCAAGCAAAGCCATTCCGCCTTCTGATGTTTCTTTATAAATGCTTGGCAAATCATGCCCTGTTTGATTCATAGTTTTAACAATCTTATCAAACGATACTAAATGTCTTCCGTCAGATAGCAAGGCAAAGGTTGAAGTGTTTAGTGCCCGTTCTGCTGCAAATGCATTTCTTTCTATACAAGGAATCTGAACCAAACCATTAATCGGATCACAAGTTAAACCAAGATGGTGTTCGATTCCCATTTCTGCAGCATACTCAATTTGATATGGAGTTCCGCCAAGTAATTGTGTAGCAGCCGCAGAAGCCATCGCACATGCCGTTCCGATTTCTCCCTGGCATCCAACCTTTGCTCCTGATATTGATGCATTTTCTTTAACAATATTTCCTACTAATCCCGCAGTTGCTAACGCCCGTAAGATCTTATCATCAGAAAAAGTAAAACTATCTTGCAGATATTTTAAAACAGCAGGAACAACACCGCTTGAGCCACAGGTTGGTGCAGTAACTATTTTTCCACCGGAAGCATTTTCTTCTGTAACAGCAAGTGCATAAGAAAATATTAAAGTTTTTTCTTTAAGTGATCCGCTAAAATTTTTTGCACGAACAAAGTATGATGATGCTTTTCTAGCTAAACCTAATCCACCTGGTAATATTCCTTCACTATCAATTCCACGTTTGATTGAATCCTGCATGATTGACCAGGCTTCACGCAGATGATCATATATTTCTTTCCCTTCTGTTAATTCTACATACTCCCAAAATGATCTACCGGATTTTTTTGACCAGCTGATTAGATCTTTCATTGTGGTTAAATTATAAACCCTGTTTTCGTTTTCATCATTTTCAAAGTCAGTTATCTTTCCGCCACCCACGCTGTAAATAGTCCATTCGTCTAAAAGTTTTGCGTCTACATCAAACGCTTCAATCTTTAAAGCATTGGGGTGTTTTGTTAAAAATGTTTCAGGTCGCCATTCAATCATTAATTCCTGAGGATGAAGTGCTTGAGTTAGAGCAACATCTGTAAGATGTCCTTTGCCTGTTGATGCTAAACTGCCAAATAGAGTTACTTTAAAAGTTCTGGCTGTTGGATTTTTTGATTTAAAAATTTCAGCAGCTTTTCTCGGCCCCATTGTGTGGCTGCTTGATGGGCCATTACCAATTCTAAAAATTTCTTTTATTGATTCCATTGTCTGTAACTCTTCATTGTTGCAAACCAAAGTTACGAAGTTTGCAAGCAAAAATATTAATCAATTTGGGGCAATTGCAGTTATTGAGTTTAGATTTAAAACAGAAGAGGGACACTCTATTCAAGTGTCCCTTAAAAACAACTCGTTATTATTTGAGAAGCATCATTTTTCTAACCTGTACTTGATTACCGCTCTCTAATCTGTATATATAGAAACCGGAACTTAAGCCATCGGCATTAAAGTTTATGCTATGAGTTCCTCTGGTCAAATTTTGATTTATCAAGGTTGTTATTTCTTCACCAATTGCATTGAACACTTTTAATGTTACAAACTGATCTGTCTGGATTGAGAATGATATTGTTGTTGATGGATTGAATGGATTTGGATAATTCTGTTCAAGAACAAACATATCAACTGTAACAGGTGATTCTTCAACACTTGTTGGCGAGCTTAATTTTGATTGAATCTGTAATGCTGTTTTGTTTGATGAAGCATCTACTGCAGCCCAAACAATAACCTGCTGACCAGATATTAACTGACTTGCATTGATAACATTGTAGTTGTTATCTATTACAATCGTTTGGTTGTTGATAACATAGTTACCTGTTGGAAGCTGTATTGCAGAACCGTTTACGATTCCGCTAAAACCACTAACTTTAGAAAAGTTCATTCCGTCTTCAATTTTAATTCGTAGAGCCAACAAGGTGCTGTCTACATTACGGATCATCTTAACTTCAACAAACTGATCCACGCTTAAATCACTAAACCCAATTGTCTGATTTGCATGATTTAGATAAACAGTATTTTCATTAACAAAAACAACCAGGCCATTTAATTCTATACTGTTAATGTTTATTGCTGTAACTCTTCCAAAGATTTCTATGTCTTCATTACCTTCAATCTTAATTCTTAAAGCTTTGGCTGTTGATGTTCCGGTTTTTGTTCCTTTTACTTCAACAAACTGCCCCAATAGCAATGAAGAGTAAGAAATTGGATTGTTCAAGTGATCAAGAACCTGTGTTGTGCTGTCTACAGAGAATGTAATTCCACCGACTACAAGAGAGACTTCTGTTAATTCTGTGATGTTTCCTTTCAATTCAATTTCATTTCTAACAAAATCTTCAATTTGAATTCTGCTTGCATAATATGAACCATCTTGTTTTTTAAACCCTTTTACTTCAACCCACATTCCAACAACTAAGGATGAAATTGTAACCGGCATCCTGTTATCATCAAGAAAAACAGTATTAGAATCCGTAACAAAAGTTATTCCGTTTATTGTTACTTCTGATCCAAGAATACTTTCTATTTGTGCAGTAAACTCAATTTCATTTTCGGGCATATCTTCAAGTTTTATTCTTACAGCAAGATATGAGTTATCAAGCTGCTTGTAAGCTTTAACTTCAACTCTGTCACCGATATTCAAATCACTAAAATAGATTGGCATTCTATCGTGATTTAGAATTACTGTTTGTGCATCAACAAAAAACTCATATTGGCCAAGAACAATACTATTTGCGGTTTTGTTGTCTATAAGAGCTGTTATTTCCAATTCACCATTATGTTGATTATGATCATCTTCTGTTTTAACTCTTGTTGCAAGCAGATCGCCGTTTGTTTGCAGTTCGGCTTTTACTTCCAGAAGAAGTCCTGCTGCAATTTGTTCAAATGAAAATGTGTTTCCGTTTCTGCCTCTGTATTCAGTGTTAGCATCAACATAAAATGTGCTGCCGTTAACAACAAAAGAAACTGTACCAACCTCTGTAACATATCCTGTCAATTCAACTTCATTTTCATTGTTCAACCCGTCTTCAGATTTAACTCTTGAAGCTAGAAAAGCACCATTGCCATTATTGTCGGCCTGTACTTCCACAAGATCGTTTAACTGGAAATATGAAAAAGTTACTGTTGAATTACTTGGTCCTCGAAATTCAGTGCTTCCATCGACATAAATTGTATTGCCCTGTACAATTAAATAATCAGAACCGAGTTCTGTTATATTGCCGATTACTTCTAGATCATGTATCGCGAATAAGTTTATGCTGCTTATAAGCATCATAAGTGGTATTAGAAAAACTTTACTAACGTTTAGCAAAGTAAATCTGGAAAGTGTTAGATGTGTATTCATTGTGTACTCCTTTTATATTGTGTTTGTGTTTGATGGATGAACTTTAATTTAATCTTCCCAATTACTGAACAAGTGTGTGTCTTAACATTAAAGTGACATGTGATTTGATTTTATAATAATCCTTGTGAAACAAATCAAATCTTGATTGTTATTAGTGCTGGATTGAATGTTTATGAATGACTGTTTTTAATAAAAAACCGAAACTGAATCTCGTTTCGGTTTTTATAAAAGAGGATGATGTATAATTGTTTTAATAAAGATTTATTTCATCAAAGCAATTTTTTGTGATAGACGTATTGAGTTTGCCTCTAATGAAACGATGTAAATTCCTGATGCAAAACCACTGGCATTAAAGTTTACTTCATTTATGCCAGATGAAAATATTTGATTGCTAATTTCTGCAATTTCTTCTCCTAATAAATTATAAACCTTAATGTTTACAATTTGTGGTGAGGAAAGTGAAAAAGAAATTGTTGTAGTGGGATTAAATGGATTAGGATAATTTGGATATAATTTTATTTCTTCGGGAACAAAGCCTTCCTCTATTTCAACGTCTGTTAATGTGAATTGTATGTTTAATTGATACTGGTTTTGGTTTTGCGGACTAATTGTAAATGTGCTGCTAGTCGCGTTTGGAAATCCAACCTTTTGAGCAACAAGTTGATATGAGCCATAAGGTAAATTACTGATATAAAACCGGCCATCATCTTTTCCAAAGTTATAAGAATAAAGCTGGTTATTGGATAAAGATTTTGCAAATACTGTAATTCCATTAAGTTGCTCGGCATCTAAAAACGGAAGCGAAATGTTTCCATATGCTCCACCACCGCCATAAGAGGAATCTCTTTCCAGATAGAGATTTTTATTTGTTATCGTTTGGTTTACAAAAACTGAGTCCGCATTCTGCCAGAAAATAGATGCTGAGTTTTGACTATTAAAATATGTTGGAAGAAAATAATCAGAATATCCCTGAACAAAATAATATGTGCTGTCTTCAACATTAATGTTATAACTTCCATCAGATCTAACAAAACCAGCATACACGGATGAATCAGAAGTCAACGGGTTTTGCTTTAACAATGTTGGAGTATGTGTTCCTTTTCTAATAATTACAACCCCTTTATCTATTGGAGTTCCATAAACAGAATCAATTACAACTCCCGAAACTGAAAATCCGGTATTGTTTATAACAGGAAGAACCAAATCCACATTAACTGTTTGTCCAGAGTCGAGAAGAACTGATTGCGCAAAATATGGATCGGGAGTATTACCAGAAAACATTACCCGGTATCCTTCCTTCTCGGCTGCAACGGTATAATCTCCAGTTGGTAATTGTATATTGTAGTTGCCGGAAATATCTGTTAATGTTGAATCGAAAAGATAAATTCCGTAATAAAAAAAGAAGATTTTAGAATTTGGCAAGGGAGTTAATGCTTCGTCTGATATTATCCCAGAACAAGTTCCAAAATCGTCATCGAAGAAATCGATTTTGATTCTTAAATCTCTTGGACTTTCAGAATCATTGCTGTAAACCCAAACAGTGTCTGCGGTATCGTTTACTGTAATATTATAAAAATTTGTTAAAGTAATATTTAGCCTTATAGTATCGCCGGGATTTACAGCAATAGGCAATTGCGGATGATTTTCAAAATCTAAAATATAATGGGGTTTTGTCGCAGATAGACTATCTATATAAAGTACTTGGTCTCCGTCATTATATATATATGTATAATCAAATCTGCTGAAAATATCTTCAAACTTAATATTTCTCGGCTCAATCTTAATATCCGGCTGAGCGATTAAGTTAAAGGTCTGGCTTAGTATTAATAAAAATGTAAAATAATATTTATTCATAGTCACGAGTTTATTTATTTTAGTACTAATAATATGAATTTAGTGACAAATTAAAGAGAGAAAAAAATCGACTTTTTAAATTTATCAAAATCAGAACTCGAATCGCTTCTTTTATCTTCAAAAGACGGGGATTCTAATGCCTTTAATAAAATTTCCGGTTACGTTAGGGAAATATCCTACTCTTATTTTCTATCTAAACATCGCGCACATAAAATAACAAACAAAGATGACGTAGACGATTTAGCCACAAATGTATATATCGCTTTTGCTGAGCAATATCACAAAATTGATGCTATTGAAAACTGGCTTAGAAGAGTGCTTTTTTTAACTTTTGTGCGATGGTATAAACAAAATAACCAGCGACGAACTATAGAGCTAAATGAAGATATAACCGCAGATGATTCAAATCTCAGGACTGACGAAGGATTTGACGTGAATGCTATTTTAAAAATTCTGGATACTTTAAGTGATGAGAAACAGGAAATTGTTAAACTAAGGTTTTGGGGTGACTTGAAGTTTTCTGAGATTGCTGAAAAGCTTAATAAAAACGAGGCGGCAATAAAGAAAATGTTTTATCGTACAATTGAAGAACTCAAAAACAAATTAGAATAATGTCACCTTTTAATAATTAAGATTACTAATGATTAAAGAAGCATAAAAAGGCATTTGTAAAATGAACGATTTTGAAAAGATAATTGAGCTTTTAGATAAAGATTCGTTAACCGCCGAAGAGAAAAATGTTCTGAGCGGGATGATAAAAAAGGATCCGGAAGCAAGTAAAATAAGCAATGCGTATTCTCAATTAAAAACTTCATTAAGCAGAAATGAACATATTGATGAGGAGTTAATGGGTGAATATGTTTTATATAAAAATAATCTTTCATCAGAAAGATTAATAATACTTCTCTCCAAAATGGTCGAAGACCATATTAGAATATGCGTGCAATGTGAAAGCCTATTTAAAGAATTAAATGCAGAATACTGCGATATTGATTCGTTTGTAAGCCAATCAGTAGTGGATAAGGTAAAAGAAAAAAAACTTGCCGCATCTAAGCAATTTTTCTTGTTTAATAATTTTAGTGCAGCAAAATATGCTTTTGCATCAATAGCCGCTGTTTTTGTTTTGTATTTAGGATTGTTTGCTGTTTCTTCATTTACCACTCCTGATTATAAAAAATCTTTTCTGGATGGTGAGGATTTTTATACTACAAGAGGAAGAACGTCTGAATTATTTCAGCGCGGATTAGATGCAATTGATAGAAAAGATTACAATTCAGCAATACAATATCTGAATGATGATGTAAACAAAAGTCAAGGTGATGAATCGGTTTTTTATACATACTTTGTTCTGGGAATAACTTATGTAAATAAAGCTGAAAACGATTTTCTTGGTCTCTTTAAATCGTTTAGCAAAGAAGATGTACAAAAAGGAATTACAAGCTTTGAAAAATCGATCAAATTTAATAACAGCGGTAAGTTTGATAATCTTAAACTTGATGCGCATTATTTTATCGGAAAATCTTATTTGATGATAGATGATAAAATATCTGCAAGTGAGCATTTGCAATTAGTTGTTGATGGCAGGGGCAGTTATTACAAAAAGGCCGAAAACTTGATTAAAGAGTTATAATTTGTTTTAATGAGCGACAACGATGAAAAAACCTGCAATTACATTTTTTGCCCCAATATTGTTAGCTCTTGTCGGGTTATTTTTAATTGCCACTGGGTTTTTACCCATTGATGAAACAAAAACTTCTCATGTAGATTTACAATCCACCCATTCTAATACTTTTAATGTCTCCGAAAACTTTAAACGATTTGAAAACTTACTATTAAGCTCTACAAACCTTTCTGGTATTTCTGATTCTATTAACACACTCGATAATGATTTGGAAAAAACTTATTTAAGGGCGTTGCTAGAAAAAAGAAAAGCTGAATATGAAAAATCATTTAACCTTTTATTTTCAATTCTTAAAGACTTTCCACGACACTATTTATTTTATGATGAGTTGATTTTTTCAGCCAAAGCTTCAGACAATATCAACAGAATAGAAAAGTTTATTAAATCAGATAGAACACAAAATAAATATTTTGATTATTTGTTGGCATTATATTTCTATCACACAAATGATTATTCAAAATCAATCGATATTCTTAAAAATCAAAATGATTTTAATGAGCTGTATTTACTTTCATATTCTTATCGAGGAATCGGAGATTATGAAAATGCTTTATCATCAATAAATAAAGCAGAAGTGTTGGTGCAAACAGAAAGCAATCTGGCAAGCATGATTCTAATTTCTAAAGGCTCGCTCTATTATCTTTCTGGAAAATATGATCTGGCCGAAAAGTTTTATAAGTCGGGAATGGAATCTGCAAAGTTATCCGGCAATAAAAAGGAGGAAGCAAAAGCGTTAATAAACTTAGCAATACTTGATGATCAAAGCGGTAATGTTGAAGAAGCTAAAATTAAATTAGAATCCGCAGTGCTGATATCAAAAGCAATTGAAGATAAAGAGCTTGAAGCAACGGCTTTATCTGAACTTGCTGTGTCATATACTTATTCTGGAAATATTGTTGAGGCAAAAAATAATTATGAAAAAGGTTTCGAGATATTTGCCATATTGAGTCATAAAGAAAGATTATCAAACCTTTGTGCAAACATTGCTTCGCTTTACTCGCAAACAGCAAACTATTCAACTGCAATAGAGTACTATAACAATGGATTGAATTACGCTGGGGATAATGCTGTATCTAAAATACTAAACCTTCGCGGGCTTGGTGACGTTTATGCTAATCTTTCCAACTACTCTAAATCCTTAGAATACTATCAAACCGCAAAAGAACTGGCTAATAAAATAAAAGATATTACAACAGAGTCCACTGTTGACGTAAGCATTGGAACTCTTTATTATAACATCAACAAACCAGCAAAAGCTTTGCAGATATTTTGGGGTGCAATAAACACTATTGACCCAAATAGTGATCCATATACAGCAGAAGATATTTATTTTAAAATAGGATTAGCTTATTCTAAAATTGATAGTTTAAACCAAAGTAATGGTGCTTTGCTAAAAGGACTCTATTTGTCAGAATCCGTAAATGATGTTTATTATAAAACTATAATTTCAACAGAACTTGGACACAATTACTATTTGCAAAAAGATTTTCTAAAAGCCAAAAGTTTGATAAGTGAATCTATGCAATTGTCTAGGGCAAATCTATTTAATCAGTTACTTGGCGTACAAAACCTATATTTAGGCAAAATTGAGTTTGCCAACAATAATGTTAGTAATGCGATAACGTATTTTGATGCTGCTCTAGCATTAGCAACAAAGGAACTGGACTACAATAATATTTTTGAATCCGAATATCTTCTGGCAAAATCTTACTTAGAGCAAAATAAATTTAATGAAGCAGAAAATCATTACCTCAATGCAATTGCACTTACTGAGAAAATTTCAGAATCATTAATTAATAATGCAGAAATTCAAATCGCACACTTTTCTGGTTTGAATGATTGTTATTCCGAACTTGCTGAAATTTACATTGAACAAAAGCGAAATGAAGAAGCTTTTGCTATTATTGAAAAATCACATTCACGAAACACTTTTCAAAATTTATCGGATTTAAAAATTCACTCCTCAGGGATTTCAAGTGAGATGTTAAACGAATATTATGACTTGAAATGGATGATTGACTCTGGATTATTTTCGGGTAATAAACTTGGTGAGCTTAAGGCTAAATATGAGGAGATTGAAAAGGGAATTAAAAAAACACAAAGCTATTCCAAACACACAATAACTAATTTCAGTTTATCAACGCTCCAGCAAAATCTTAATAATAATGAAAATCTTATCACCTTGTTTTTTGGAGAAGAACATCTTTATTTCATTAAAGTAAGTAAAGAAAAATATTCTGTAGAAAAAAGTGCTCTAACTAAACAATCGATCTCAGAATTATTAAGAAAAATCGCTCCGATTTATGCGTCGGATTATCTAAACAGTAATCTTTATTTCAATCAGGACTTATTTTCATTCAACACAAAAGCGGCGCATGAATTTTACTCAAAAGTACTTCATCCGATAATTAACGATATTCCTGTTGAGAGTAATTTAGTCTTTTCCCTTCCGCCAGAATTAATTCTGGTCCCATTTGAGTTTTTAGTAACCGAGTTTAAAGAAGATGATAGTCCTTTTTACTACGATAACAAAAAATATTTAATTGATGATTATGCCGTTTCTTATTCGCCTTCTGCTTCAATTTATATCTTGCAAAAGAAAATGAAACAGGCAAATGAAGATAAAGTTTTACTTGTAGGAGATCCGCAAATAAGTGATAAAGATTTTGCACTTAGTTATCGAGGTGGTTTACTTGAGGATGATTCTTTCAATGCAAGAAATATCGTTTTGTTTCCATTAAAATATTCTAAGGAAGAAATACAAAATGTAAACTCTCTCTTTTCTAATGGATTAACTTTGCTTTCTGATGATGCAACAGAACAAAAATTTAAAGAAAATGCTTCACAAAGCAGTATTATTCATTTATCAACGCATTCGTTCCTTCATAAAAATCAGCCCTTAATAATTTTTTCGCTAGATAAGAATAAAAAAGAAGATGGATATCTTGAGAGTGGTGAAATTTTACAGCTAAAACTAAATTCGGATTTGGTGGTTTTAAGTTCTTGTAGATCTGGATTGGGTGAAATTGATGAGGCTGAGGGTGTAATTGGAATGCAGAAAGCGTTTTTTGAAGCTGGGGCAAAAAGTGTAGTCGTGTCTTTGTGGGATGTGAATGATAAATACACTTCTTTATTTATGCAGAGTTTTTACAAATACATTAGTGAAGGTTTTGATAAATCAGAAGCACTTAGAAAAGCTAAAATCTTTTTCAAACAGAATTATTCTGCAAATCCATATTATTGGTCAGCATTTGTACTTTCGGGTGATGTTTCTAAAATTCAAAATGTCAAAACAGCATCATCAAACTATCTTTTATTTATTCTACTCGGGGTTTTTGCTTCTATTTTTGCCATATATTTTGCACGCAGAAAATCTTCCTTACGTTAACTTTGTCTCTCTATTACACATTTGTTTTTTATTTTTATCTCACTTTATTTATTATTCGTTATCAATTAATATTAATAAGGAATTACAATGCCCATTGAAGCGAATAAAGTTGTTACTATGAATTTTACACTAACTGATGAAACTGGAAACGTTTTAGATTCTACTGATGCAGGCGGACCTTTCTCATATATTTCTGGAACTGGAATGGTATTACCTAAGCTTGAAGAAGCTGTAAGCGGAATGATCATAGGAACAAAAAAACAATTAAAACTTGAAGCAAAAGATGGTTACGGTGAATATAATGATGATGCTGTTCAAGCGGTTGGAAAGGAAAATTTTCCTGAGGATTTTATTTTGGAAGCTGGCATGGAATATATGGCAAGTAATCCAGATGGAGTTCAGATGCCATTTATAATTACAAATGTAGAAAACGAAACAGTTACTGTTGATTTTAATCATCCTCTTGCCGGTAAAGGCTTAAACTTTGATTTAGAACTTCTTGATGTTAGAGATGCTACTGCTGAAGAATTGGCCCACGGACATGTTCACGGAGCTGGCGGACATCACCATCATTAATTAGAATGAAAAATTTATAATGTAGAATTAAGAGGGTTGATTTTTTCAATCCTCTTTTTTGTCATGCTGAACGAAGTCGAAGTGTGACTTTAATCTTTTGCTGTCAGCTTATTATTATTCGCATCTGCATCAGGTATATTTTTATTTAACA
>CALLZX010000040.1 GCA_937858935.1 uncultured Ignavibacteriales bacterium
CTTTCCGCAAAAGTATTGGGAAAGACGACTTAAAGATTATAATAATCCTGATGAACTAGTTACACTTTCACAATCACTCCCCTTTAATGAAGCTATTGCTTTAATTAGTAAGGTAAGTGAAAGCACAACAGGAAAGAGAATAGTATCTACCGTTGTTTCAGATAATCCTATTGGAATTGAAATTGAAAGTATGCCATACGATAAAGCTCTGTTTATGATTGTTCAATACGGTGGATTTATGATGGAAGAAAAAGAAGATGTCATCATCATTAAACGAATGAGAGAAGAAGAAGTAAAGCCTGAAGATATTTATGCTTCAGTTGATTCCAGAGAAGTTAAAATATCTGCAGTCTTTTTTGAGGTTGATGTTGCTGAAACAAAAGAAAGAGGTATTGACTGGAAATTTTTGTTATCACAAAACGGAATGGATATTGGGACTGAACTTATTACTCAGACTCAATCAACAGCTGAAGTACAAGCAAATCCTTCTCAGTTTAACCTAACTGGTGCTGGAGATTTTAAACTTGGTGATTTTTATGGACAAGCAACTGCCATGTTTAGATTTTTTGAACGTGAGGGTCTAGGAGAAATAATATCTTCCCCAAATATAGTTGTTAGAGATAAAAAATTAGGCAGAATACAGGTTGGTTCTGATTTTTCAGTTAGAACAAGAGATTTTGCAGGAAATACAGTAGAGAAATTCTTTCCGACTGGGACTATTATAGAGGTAACTCCACATGTTTATAAAGAAAATGGTGTCGATTATGTACTTTTGAGTATTATGGTGGAAAGAAGTTCTTTTATACTTAATGATGAAACAACAGAGATTAAAAAGACCAACGCCTCAACGCAAGTTTTGATGTTGAATGGAGAAGAATCCATTTTAGGAGGTCTTTTCGTTAATGAAGAGGTCATCACTCGAAATGGAATTCCTTTTCTTAAAGATTTACCTTGGTGGGTATTTGGAATTAGATATCTTACAGGATCGGATCAAACTGTAATTAGAAAAAAAGAACTAGTAATTTTATTAAAGGCAGAGCTTCTTCCTACACTAAAGGAAAGATTAGAAAACCCAATAAAAAATCCTCTTAATTCTGAACTTTCTAAACAGAACGAGAGAGTAAAATATTATCAGTTAGAATCTAAGAGTTCACAATTCAAAGAAGAAGAATAGCCAAATGGAATCAATTCTAATTGTAGATGATGATTTAAATCTTTGTACTGTACTAAAAGAAGAGCTTGAAGAAGTTGGCTACAACTCCAACTTTGTAAATAGCGGATTTGAAGCTTTGGATTTTCTAAAAAATAATCAAGTTGATTTGATTTTGCTTGATCTCAAGATGCCTGCAATGGATGGTTTTGATGTACTTAAAGCAATCGAGCAAAATCAAATTAAAGCTAAAGTTATTGTATTAACAGCCTATGCCGATGTAAAGAGTGCAATTGATTCCGCAAAAATGGGTGCGACAGATTTTATTAGTAAACCGTATGACTTTGATGAGCTTCTGATAACAATTACGAAAGTTCTGCAAAGAGAATGATGATTAATGAAGATAAACCACCGAATAATTCTTGTTAACCTGCTCATAGTAGCAATTGTGCTTGGTAGTTCAGCAATTGCTTTTTACTCAATAATGTATAACACTTTAACTACCCAACAATCTAAAATTATAATAAGCTCCTCTAGAAATTTCATATTTACCTATCGATCATTTGTAGATGGCATTGATGAAGAATTCTGGACATTGCTTAACAATACGCCTGAAATTTTTTTTGAAAGGCCATTACTTACAGCAAGCTATAATGATTTTTACCTGGAAGCAAATACTGCAGATTCAACTAAGATAATTAGACTGTCCTCAAAGAGTTTCGTACAGATACCAAAACAAAACTTTACAATCAATGAATTTGTAGAGTTTAATCCTTACGCAATTATTAATGTAAGAAAAATTTCTTCTGACAGAATTTGTTATTTTGGAAAAATAATTACTAACAACACCCTTGATGACTTTTCTCAAAGGATCGGTTCTGACATAGCTCTGGTTTGGGATAATTTTACTGCAGAAGTATCCAATTCAAATTTAAATTATCAGCATACTTTTTTATTAAGTAAAGCATATAATTATTTAAAACAGAAAAATGATTTAGAGGTTTTTGTAGGTGATAGCGAAACATCTGATATTATTGCAACATCACATAAGATAGATAAGTTATCAATTTATGGTAATGATTTAGGGTTTGTTTTTTTTAGATCTCATAGCGACGCTACTGATTTACGTGAAACACTTAGAAATATTTTAATCTTGATCGGTATTGTAGGAATTATTTTAGCTCTAATACTGAGCTATGTGCTAACTCATAAGCTTAGATCTCGAATTTCAGATTTAAATCATGCAACAGCTCAGACTAGTATTGGTAATTTTGATACACGAATTAATGTTAGCAGTAATGATGAAATTGGAAATCTTGGCAAAGCTTTTAATACAATGCTTGATGAACTTAAAAAGAACCAACGAGCGAAAAGCGAGTATTCTGATTTTATTACACTAATTAATCAAAATGCATCTTTAACTGAAATCTCAAATGCAGCTTTAAAAAAAATAATTGATACTTGCGGTTTTTTAGTTGGTGCACTTTATTCCATTGATGAAGATGAGGTCAGTCTAATTTGTTCATATGGATTGAACAGCACAAATCCTAACCGTGAAAGAAACGAATTTTATAAAAAAATAATCGAAACTAAGAAATCAATTGAAATATCTTCTGAAAGTTCTTTATCTACAGTGCAAACAGGCACGTTGGATTTAAAAATCAGTTACCTTTTATTACTTCCAGTAATAAATAACAATAAAGTTATTGCAATTCTAGAACTTGCTTCTATAGGTAAACCAAATGTAAATGCTAAGGACTATCTAGAGAAGATAAAAGAACAATTAGCAATTGGTTTAACGAATGCAAAAGCAGTTGTTCAATTAGAAAATTTTGTTAATGAATTAAAACTTCTTAATGAAGAATATCAAAAACAAAATATTCAGATTAAAAAGCAAAATGATACCCTTCTAGAATTAAGCAACCAACTTAAAATCAAAGCCGAAGAATTGGCAATTCAGAAAGAAAAAGCTGAAGACTCAACTCGACTTAAATCTCAATTTCTTGCAAGTATGTCTCACGAACTTCGAACACCTATGAATTCAATTTTAGGTCTCACAGAATTAATCCTTGATAAAGCACAGATGAGCGGGAAAAATCGTGAGCGACTTGAAGTGGTTTTGAAAAGCGGTAAGAGATTGATGAGCTTAATAAACGACATTCTTGATCTGTCGAAGATTGAAGCCGGCAAAATGGAGATTCGGGAAGAAGATCTATTACTTGAAGAGATTATTGAAGAAGTTTCAAACACGGCGACTCCGCTCGCCTTAGAAAAAGGACTTTCTTTTAATGTAAAAAGAAATTGTAATACACGATTTATTATTAATACTGATCGTGGACGTGTTACCCAGGTACTAATAAATCTTATTGGCAACGCTATAAAATTTACTCAAAAAGGCAAAATCGAATTATCAGTTTCCTTCAATCAGGAAAAAATGTTGCTATTCTCTATTAGTGACACGGGTATTGGAATTTCAGAAGAAGATAAGAAAATAATTTTTGAAGAATTTAGACAAATTGATGGTACCACAACAAGAAAATATAGTGGAACTGGTTTAGGTCTGGCAATTTCAAAAAAAATTCTAGACTTACTTGGCGGTAAGATATGGGTTGCAAGTATCGAAGGTGAAGGATCCGTCTTCTCTTTTACAATACCGATAAAATATGAACAGGAAAAAAGAAAAACAGAAGTTATGCCTGTTAATGTTGATGTGCTAAGAAAAAACATAAAAAATCCGGTACTTGTTATCGATGATGATCCGGAGGTAAGATATACTATTGGACAATATCTTATTTCAAAAGGCTATGAAGTTATTTTTGCGGAAAATGGAGAAACTGGAATCAAGTTGGCTATTTCTAAGCAGCCATTTGCAATAACTCTAGATTTACTATTACCCCAAAAAGATGGCTGGAGCATCCTAAAGGAGTTAAAAGAAAATCTTTCAACAAAAGATATTCCAGTAATACTTGTTTCGATAATTGGTGATAAGAATCTTGGATACGGACTTGGTGCCTTTGAGTATTTTATTAAACCGATATCCGCTGAAAAACTTTTAACAGCTTTCAGCAAGCTTGAATCACTTGCAAAAAAACGCATTCAGAAAATTGTAATTGTTGATGATGACGAATTAGAATTTGAAAAATTCAAAAATGAATTTAAGTCCGATAACATCACCATTGAATATATTCAGGATAGTGAGTTCGCATTCAATAAAATTGCAGAAGTGCAGCCTGATCTTATCATACTTGATTTAATGATGCCTAAACTTGATGGTATAACCCTGTCACATAAGCTTAAATCTAATAGCAAGACAAAACATATTCCTATAATTATTAGCACTGCTAAAAATCTTTCTGAAGAAGAACATGTTTCCTTACACGAAATTGTCGAGGATATTACAGTAAAATCAAAAGGGCATCCGCTTGATGTGTTAAAAACTGTTAGGGACCGAATTAAAATGCAGGAAGTTGATGAGTTTTTTACAAGTGATGATTCGGAGCCTTCCAGCAATTCAAATTTATTTGTGGAAGAAGAATCTGTTGGTGATTTTTTCGGTGAGGTCCTAATTGTTGATGACGATCCTGATACATTATTTACACTCAATGAGATGGTGCAAGCCACCGGATGTAAAACACATTTAGCAAAAAGTGGTGTGGAATGCTTGAAAATTTTAGAGAATGTTAGACCTGATTTAATTATGCTGGATATTATGATGCCCGAGATGGATGGATTTCAGACTTTAAAAAATATAAGAAGTAACACGGATTTAGCCGGTATACCGATTTATGCCGTTACTGCAAAGGCAATGGTCGGAGATAAAGAAATTATCCTAAAACATGGTTTTAATGATTACATTCCAAAACCTGTAAACTCAACAATTATTTCTAGTAAAATAGCCCAATTATTTTCAAAGATAAAGTTAAAATAATATGAAGAAAATTTTAGTAATAGATGATTTACCGGAAAATGTTTTTATGCTTCAGGATAGATTAGAACATGAAGGCTTTGAGGTACTTACAGCATATGATGGATATACGGGAATTGATAAAGCAAAAAACGAATTGCCGGATTTGATACTGCTCGATGTGATGATGCCCGATATAACCGGCCTAGAAGTTTGTAAGATACTGGTTAACGAACCAACAACGAAAGACATTCCAATTATTTTAGTTACTGCAAAATCTGGAGCGGAGGATACAAAGGAGGGTTTGGAAGCAGGCGCATATGATTATATAAAGAAGCCTTTTAATAGAATTGAATTACTTGCAAGGGTTAAATCAGCTCTCAAACTTTCGGAAGCGCACAAATTATTACTTTCATCAGAAAAAAGAGACACTTATATTGCTACAGTTGTAACAGCTAATCACAAAATAAAACAGCCCTTAACTTTACTCAGCCTTTCTTCCGCTGCAATTAAAAGAGAGTTAAGCAGGGATGAAATTTCAAAAGAGGGAATATTAAAAAGGGTGAAATATATTGATCTTGCAGTAAAAGAAATTACAGATGTACTTAACCAGCTTAATGCGATAAAGGACCCAGTATTATCCGAATACACATCAAATATAAAAATGATAAAAGTTGAGGATGAGCCGGATGAGCAAAATAAAAAACTAGATTAACTGTTTTATTGTATCTAACATTGTATCAAACTCATAAGGTTTCATAATCTTGCTGTTGACCTTATAGCGTTTCAAATCTTCATCCTCAAACCTTAAACTACCCGAAGATAAAATTACAGGTAGATTAAAATTTAAACTTCTAATTTTAGCTATACAATCTAATCCATTCATAATGGGCATATTATAATCAATAATCAGTAAATCAACTTTTAACTCTTCAGTAAGTACTGTAATAACCTCTTCTCCCGATTTAACTTTTATCACATAATATCCACTTGATTCAAGCATTTCTGCAAGTAACTCACTCAGCATTTCCTCATCATCGGCCAACATAATCATTTTATCTGTTTCTTTGGGCTTTGCGGCTTTCTGTGGTTCAAATACAGGAAGATACACTTCGAAGGTAGTTCCGATTCCCTTGCGGCTGGTAACATCAATATGTCCCTTGTGAGCTTTAATGATTCCATATGTGACGTATAGACCTAATCCAGAACCGGTATCTTTTTGTTTGGTAGAAAAATATGGATCAAAAATCTTTGATAAATGTTCCTCTTCAATTCCGCTGCCCGTATCACTCACTAAAAATTTAACATACTTTCCTCTATCTAAAAGCGGAAAGTTCATCACATTATTATCTTCAACTAAAATATTTGATGCACCTAAAACTATTTTTCCCTTTCCCTCGATTGACTCTTTTGCATTTACACATAAGTTTAAAAGTATTTGATATATCTCAGTTCCGTTACCTAATATACTATGAAGTCCATCTTCAACTTTTTCTTCAAGAGTTATATTCGATGGGAATGTTTGTGTAACAACTTTAGAAATTTCATTTAAAAGGAAATTAGGCATTACAATTTCCTTTCTTTTGGCCGTAGGTTTCCCAAACGAAAGAAGTCCCTTTGTAAGATCTCTTGCTCTCACGGAACAATTTTCAATATTATCTATAAGTCTAACTACATTTTCAGAGTCTGGTACACGACTACGCAATAAATGAAGACTACCAAAAATGCTGGAAAGCAAATTATTAAAATCGTGAGCCATACCGCTGCTCAATTTCCCGATCGTTTCAAGTTTCTGAGCCTGAAGTAATCTTGATTCTAATGCAGCATTTAAATCTCTTGTTTCGATATTGCTAATAGCAAATGAAAGCAAGATAGAAAATTGTTCAATATCACTAATATCTAAAGAAGAAAATGTTCCTGATTTTTTCCCAACAAGTATTTTTGCGTGCAATATATTATCAAAATAGCAAGGAGAAATGCAAAGAGACTCGCAGTTAAATACTTGGGTTAAACCATAACCAATATTATTGTGGTGGTTTAGTGCAAGCAATGGTCTTTTGTTTAGATCGAGCCATTTATTAATAAAAGAAGAGTTAAACTTTATGCTTTTTTCAACTTCACTTTTGTCATTTATAAGGTTGGAGTTATCAGTATATAAAAAGTCTTTAACATCATCGCCTTGATGGAATACAATTACGCCAAAATCACTATTAGTAACATCAATGCATCTTATAAGAATTTCTTCAGCTATATTGGCTACTGATTTCTCTTTAACTAGCAAAACAAGAATACTTTGCAGTTCGTTTTGAAAAACCAAGTTTCTTCTTAATTTCTCTTTCTCTGCATTCTGTTGAAAGTCAGAGTCTACTAACGGAAGCATCTCAATAAAATATGCTTCAACATCTTTTCCTGATTGCGAAAACAGTGGAGTAATTATGATGTTTTTATTTTGATCTGCGAGCGGAATTACAAAGGATTTTGCAGGTCCGAATAATATTTTTTCATCAGGTGTGTTTATATTGAAAAGAGATTTGAGAGAAGCGCCCTTTATTTTTCCGGTTCCAATATCTTTTTTAAAACTCTTATTGAACCAAAAAATTCTAAACGTTTTGTCTGCAAGAGCAACAGAGGTTGTTTGTAATTCAAGAAGCTCTTTTGATTTATATTTTCTGATTAATTCATCAGACATTCAATATCTAATCTTGTTTAAGTTCGTACTTCTTGATCTTTGTATAAAGCGTCTTTGGGCTTATACCTAATTGATTAGCGGTAACTGTTCTGTCCCATCGGTTAGCATCAAGTACTTTTGCTATATGCCATTTTTCAAGATCTTCCATGCTCAATATTTCTGAAGGAATATCTACAAGACCTCTTGAAGAAATGTTTTTATAAACTGCAGCATTTGGTAAATTTAAATCTTCGGGACTTATATAATCGCCTTCAGCAAAGATGATAGCTCGCTCGATAATATGCTCCAACTCTCTAACATTTCCAGTAAAATCATATTCTTCCAACATCTGTGCGGCTTCCACAGATAATCTTTTGGGTGATCTGACTGGGGATTTTGAACCAAGAAAAAAATTCGCGAGAATTATAATATCTTCTCTGCGATCTCTTAGCGGTGGAATGGTTAAAGTAATTACATTTAATCTGAATAGCAGGTCTTTTCGGAAATTTTTTGCCTCTGCTTCATCAAGAAGGTTTCTGTTCGTTGCGCCAATAACCCTTACGTTTGAATTTAAATTTGTAACACCACCAATTCTTCTATACTCACCATTCTCTAAAAACCTCAATAATTTTGGTTGTAACGTCAAACTCAATTCACCAATTTCATCTAAAAACAGAGTTCCGCCATGGGCAATTTCAACTAAGCCTTGCTTGGTAGATTTTGCATCAGTAAATGCTCCTTTTTCATGTCCAAATAATTCACTTTCGATCAACTGATCCGGAAGTGAAGCGCAATTAACGACTACGAATGGTTTATCTTTTCTTGCGGATTGTTTATGAATGTACTCGGCAAAAAGTTCCTTACCTGTTCCTGTTTCACCCTCAACTAAAACATTAGAATCTGATTGAGCGGCTTTATTTGCAAGATTAAGAACTCTGTGAAGTGATTTACTATCTCCAATAATTTTTTCAGAATGCTTTTTACTTATCTCTTTAGACAGAAGGACGGTTGTAACTAATAAATTTCTATGCTCTATTGCTCTGTTTACAGTTATTACTAGTTCTTCAAACTCATACGGTTTATTAATATAGTCATAGGCGCCATTCTTTATACATTGAATGGCTTTCTTCATATCAGATTGTGCGGAAAGAATTATTACCTGAATGTTATATCCAGAATCATTTATGAATTTTAGGACTTCTTCTCCCTGAACTTCACGCATATTCAGATCTAGAAGTAAAATATCATAGTTTTTTGCTTTAATGGCTTCGATAGCATATTTGCCATCATAAACAGCATCAACTGTAAAACCCTCTTCTAATAGTTGCTCTTTGAGCAAATAACAAAGGGTTTCGTCGTCGTCACATACAAGAATTTTGGAATTTTTTGAACTTTCTGTCATTTCCCACCGGTAAAAAAATCTGTTAGTTTGGATTAAAAATGCACATTAATTATATTTGTTGTTCAAGTTTTCGGGCGCGTAGCTCAGGGGTAGAGCATCTGCCTTTTAAGCAGAGGGTCGGTGGTTCGAGCCCACCCGCGCTCACGATAAACAAAGCCACTTTGGTGGCTTTGTTTATTTTAAACAATTTTAAAGAACTAGTGGTAATAATAACACATATTACCAAAAACAGCAAGTTTTGGTGGTTTTAACTCGATTTTAACGTCAACTTATGCGCTAATATTGTACATTAAGGTTAATAATATAATAAGGATTTATATTGGGTGAGATAGTTTATAAAACATTAATTCGGTTTGTGCTGATTCTTCTTTCACTTTGGTTTGGCAAAGACTTGTTTGGTGAAAAGTTTTTTTGGATAATCAGTGTTCTTGCAATCTATTTCTTTGTTTTTCATCCGGCATACCTATCTTACAAAAAATTTATTGAAGACAATAAAAATGTTATTACAAATAGCCTCTGCTCAAGTTGCAAACACTTTAACGAATCTGCAGTACTCTGTACGAAATATGATAAGCATCCAACGGATAATTTTATTCCTTGTGAAGGGACAGCTTGGGAACTCAGATAGCTTAAACATATCTGTATTTAAAAATACTTTTTCCGTTTATATAGATGCCATTTGGTGTTAATTTTAAATTCGTATGTTAATTTAATTCAGAATTATGGAAATCAGTTTGATCAAGTTAATTTCAATATTTTCTTTACAATGTTATTTAGTTAAGTTTTATTTTTATTGCGGTTTTTGAAATAGATTAATTTTTTAAGATGCAAGTATCTTTTGGATAAAACAAAAAAAAACAAAATAGTTGCTGATCTGGCAGAACAGGGAATCCATACAACTATAATTGGAATAATTACCAGTATAGTGCTTGCGGCTATAAAAGCGATTGCCGGTGTAATGGGAAACTCATATGCATTAATTGCCGATGCTATTGAATCAGCTTCTGATGTTTTTACTTCTATAATTGTTTTGACAGGATTAAAAATTGCAAAACGGCCCGCCGATGAAACACATCCGTATGGACACGGAAAAGCAGAACCATTCGCAGGTATAATTGTTTCTGCAGCTTTATTTATCGCGGCAATTGTTATTATTATTCAAAGCTTACACGAAATAATTACCCCGCATCATGCACCAGCACCATTTACTTTGATTGTCCTGGTTACTGTGGTAATTACAAAAGAATTTCTTTTTAGATTTATAATTAAAGTTGGAAATTCTGTCGATAGTGTCGCGGTAAAAAATGATGCATGGCATCATAGAAGCGACGCAATTACTTCAGGTGCAGCCTTTATTGGCATTGCTATTGCTCTTATTGGAGGCTCGGGATACGAGCAAGCAGATGATTATGCCGCTCTTTGTGCTTCGGCTATTATAATTTATAACGCCTTTAGATTATTTAGACCTGCATTATTTGAAATTATGGATGCTGCTCCTTCACCAGAAATAATAAGAAAAGTTGTTGAAACTTCTCTTATGGTTAATGGTGTTGTTGCTATAGATAAATGTTTTGCTAGAAAAATGGGTTTTCAATATTATATAGATATGCATGTTATTGTTGATGGCAATATTTCTGTTCATAAAGGACATGAAATATCTCATGAGGTTAAAGATAAACTTGTAGATTCTTTTCAAAATATTTCAGATGTTCTTATCCATATAGAACCGGCAACCGAGGAAAGATTAAAGAGAAAGCATATTATTGAACAAACGAAAAGTAAATGAAGTTGAAATTCTTGATGCTCTGCCATTCCTAAAAAGTATTGAGCAAGCTGGTATTAGGGAGCTTCAAAGATTCGGTATTTTTTCTCTGATTCCCAAAAATCAATTCATTACAATGGAAGGTGATAGTTGTCAATTTTTTTCCTTTGTTTTATCCGGAAAGATTAAAGTATACAAAACAGCTGAAAATGGAAGAGAAATTACGTTGTATCGTTTAGAAAAAGGACAATCTTGCATTCTCACAGCATCTTGTATTTTAAGTAATAAAAAATTTCCTGCTATATCGTTTAGTGAAGAAGCTGTTGAGGTTATTAGTATACCGTCACCGTTATTTTTAGAATGGATTGATAAGTATGACTTCTGGCGTAATTATGTTTTTAACCTGCTTTCCGAACGATTATCCGAAATCATTTCGGTTGTAGAAGAAATTGCGTTCAGAAATGTTGATATTCGTCTAGCACAACATCTTATCAAAATTACTAATGTAAACAAAGATGAAATTCAAACAACACATCAACTTATTGCTGGTGATATTGGCACTTCCAGAGAAGTAGTTAGCAGATTACTAAAGGACTTTGAAGAAGAGGGGATTCTTATTCTTTCGAGAGGATCCATAAAGATCATTGATTATCCTTCCCTGAATGCAAAATCAAAAAAAGTTTAATTCTTTGTGACAATGTCACATACTTCTGCATCTAATAACTATATGTTTATAACAGAAATTTATTTACTTATTTTATTAATCTAAAGGAGATCATTGTGAAAGCAAATGTTGGAAGTGCAGATCGTATTATTCGTTTTATTCTTGGCGTTGTTATTCTAGCTCTTGGATTTTATTTTAAAAGCTGGTGGGGAATTGTTGGTATAGTTCCAATTATAACTGGGTTTTTAAATTTTTGTCCTGCATATAGTTTAATAGGTGTTTCTACGAAGAAAAAGATAGAAACTGAAAAATTAAAGATCTAATTTATTCTTAAAATAAAAAGGGTTTCATACCCTTTTTATTTTACTTTTATTTGTTCTTCTTTTTTAGATTTGTTAAAAAATCCTGGCAAAATCATCCCCACCAATATCCCAATAACAAGTGTAATTATTAACAAAAGTAGTTTTGAAATTTCTGCTTTCCAAAACAAAAAGTGAACAGGAATAACTTCGACATTTTGAATACTGACTATAATAAAAATTGCTAACAAGCTTAAAATACTTATACTCTTAAAATTCATTTTATTATTCCTTATCTATAAAGCAAAATAATCTACTCAAATAACCATAAAAAATGCCATATCTTTTTTAGATATGGCATATAAAAAGACTAACAGAAATAATTATTCTGTATAAGCTAGCCAATAACCACTTATGCTATAAACTTTTGAATCTGCCCAAGTACGAATTTTAACTGTAAACCCGTCTCTTGAAACGGAAAGAACCTCAACATTATATCTGTTGTTAAATCCTTTATCTGCATCAATCTGGGTAACAGAAAGCATAACTTTAGGTTTTACTTCATAAGGGTTTTTAAAAGCTACTTCAATTGTCATTGCTCTCTCACCAGTATTTGTATCTAAGTTATAACCAGAATCACCAGCTTTGGTTGACCATTGGCCACTTTGTGTTTGAGCAGATACTATTGCTGAAAAAGCAACAAAGAATAATACGACTGCAAGAACTGATAGTTTTTTCATTTTTTCCTCCTGGAATGATTAGTAATTAATTATTGAATTTGAACTGTATTTCAATATTTCAGATAAATCTTAAATAAAATTTAATTGTTTGGTTTTTTATTTCCTAATAGATTTTATTGTCATGAATGATATTCAAATGATTAGTAAAAACAATTAAAATTCTTATCAAGTAATTAATCGGAACATAGGGTTATATTCATTATTAAAACTAATTGGAACAAAATACTTTCGCTTAATGTATAAAAACCAAGTCATTAGTTCTTAAGATATATTAGGAGGAATGATCATGGCTATCTTAAAGGCAAAAAAAGCTGATTTAAATATTCACTACAGAAAGTACTTTCAAATCAGTATGATTATTGTTCTCACAATGTTGATCGCAGCATTTAAATTTTCACCGGATTTAACAAGAAATCCTCCCTTAAAAAATGATGGAGAAATTATTATTACTGTTTTGGATATTCCGAATTCAGAACAGAATCTAAAACCACCCACACCCCCTCGGCCACAAATTCCAGAGATTACAACAGAAGATATTCTTGATGAACCTGAATTTATAGACAATGATTTAAATGAAAACGATGTTGTTGTAGCTCCTCCAGATAGAGATAAAACAAGTAATCGAATAGTTGAAGAAGAAATAATTTTTGTTGCTGTTGAAGAAATGCCGACTATAATAGGCGGACTCGAGAGTATAAATAAAAACATTCACTACACTGATATTGCAAAAAGGCTTGACATTCAAGGTAAGGTAATTATTGGGATTCTTGTGGATAAAAAAGGAGATGTAGTTGAATCCGAGGTTATAAAAAGTTTGTTTCCCGAACTTGATTTGATAGCATTAAATGCGGTGAAGCAAGCCAAGTTTACACCTGGCTTGCAAAGAGGAAAATCGGTTAAAGTTAGAATGGTTATTCCAATTGTATTTAAACTAAAATAGTAATGAAACCATTAATTTACTCTACAGACCAAGCCCTTTAGGTAAAGTCCTTCAGGAAAACTTGTCAACATTGCGTGATCTGGAGATTGAGTTAAGTATTTTAAGATATGAACCTCTCTCCCGGCATCTGTTGCGGCATCTGCAATAATTTTATTAAATAATTCAGGCACAATATGACCTGAACATGAGAACGTAAACAGAACTCCGTTTTTCTTTAAAAGTTTTAATGCCAAAAGATTAATGTCTTTATATCCTCTGCTAGCTTTTTCAATTTGGCTAACCGATTCCGCAAACTTTGGCGGATCGAGAATAATAACATCAAATTGCTTATTAGTGTCTCTCAATTTTCTTAAGTACTTAAAAACATCATCTTGAACATTTTCATACTTTGATGAAGCAATTCCATTTAGAGTAAGGTTTGTTTCAGCCAGAGAAAGAGCTTCTAACGATGAATCTAAATTAACAACTTTACTTGCCCCAGCTTTAATCGCATAAACGGAAAATCCGCCTGTGTAAGAGAAGCAGTTTAGTATTTCACTTTCCGAAGAAAAAGTTTCTAAAAGTTTTCTATTGTCTCTCTGATCAAGATAAAATCCTGTTTTGTGTCCAAGGTTAATATCAACAAAAAATTTATTACCATTTTCAAGAATTTCTATAAGTTCTTCTGGATCTTTACCATAAAGAATTCCTTTGAATTGCTGCAAACCCTCTTTTTCTCTTATTTCAACATCGGATCTTTCAAATATGCCTATTGGATTAAAAATGTTCAAAAGAATTTCGATTGTTTCTTTTTTCCAAAACTCAGCACCCGCAGATAAAAACTGGCATACGAGAAAATCACCATATTTATCAACAACAAGTCCAGGTAAAGAATCACTTTCAGCATTAATAACTCGATAAGCGGTTGTAGTTTCGAGATTAATAATTTGCTTTCGAAATTGTGCAGCAGTTTCAATTCTATATTGAATAAAATCCCTATCAATTTTATCCTCGGGATTGAAAGACAAGACGCGAACTGAGATTTGCGAATGTAACGAATAAGACCCGTATCCTAAAAATTTACCGTCACTGGAAAAAATCTCAACGGTCTCTCCATTTGTGTTTATATCTTTTATAGAATCAATTGCACCGGAAAAGATCCAAGGGTGTTTTCGATTAAAAGATTTATCGCGACCCTTTTTTAATTTTACTGATGGCATATTATGTTTTTAATATTATTTGTTTACATAAAAAAAGGGATCATTAAATGATCCCTCGAAATCTTGAATCTAATTTAATTAAATTTTAAACAATCTTGTTGTTTCCTGTTCTTGTTGATTTTCATTTATTTCTGTGGGGTCATCAATAGAAATTTTTCTGGCAATAGAATCCTGTCTGTTCTTCAGAATTGATTGTTCAATTTTCAATTTTTCTCTTATTTTCTGATAACGTTGAAGCACTCTTTGACTCTTTGCAATTTCTTCCTGCAATTTCTTCTTCATGGATGCTAGTTTAACAATATTACCGCGATGTTCTTCATGTTCAACTTTTATCATACTTATTGCTGATTGCAATTCAACAAGCTCATCCATTGAATCAGAAATCTTATGGTTTAGTTCATCAACTTTTTCTTCATAAACCCTAACTTCTTTTTCGGTCTTTGATCTTTTTTCCTTAGCTTCAACAAATTTCTGGTTCATAGTGCTGATCAGCTCCTGCAAGCTCTGTTCAACGGAAGTCCTTTTATTTAATATCAATTCCGCTTCCAGTTTCATATCATCATTAGAGTTTTTCTTTGCTACAATTTGTTCATCAAGTTTTAATAATTCATTTCTAAGTTGTTCTTTCTTTTCATTAAAGGAATTTAACAATTGTTCGAAAGAATCAATCTCAGCCTGTCGCATACTTAACAAACGATCACTTTCTTCAATTGCATTTAATTTTTCTAACAAAAGATGATCTTTTTCTTCAAGATCTTTTTCTTTTTTCTGAACAATCTGATCGATAACAGATCGCTTTTTTGTTATCTCATTCATTTCAGAATTAAATCGTTGAAACATCTTAGTAAATCTATTTTCAAGATCAATATTACCTTTTTCAATTTCTTCACGTCGTTGCTCTAACAATGGAAGTATTTCTTTTATTTTCTCCTTGTCTTTGTTCAGTCTATCAAAAGAATCCTGCTCAAGTATATTCCGCTTGTGTAATTCATTTTTAAGATCTTCTAATCTCCTTGTTTCATCAGATAGTTCTTTATGCCTATTTTCTATTTCAGTTACTTCTACACTAAGTTTTGCCAGTCTTTTAGTTTTAATGCTTAATGATTCTTCGGTTGCAAAAAGTTCTTTCTGTTTGTTTTCGATGGTCTCAAATATTTTTTGCTGACGGGCATTTGTTTCATTCATTTCCATCAGTTTTTCAGCCATTTGAGTTTCTAAAAGCTGAGCTTCGTTTTCACGAGCAGTAAAACTATTTTCTATCTGGTTAAGACGATCAACTTTTTCCTTGATTTGTTCTGCAAGTTCATCAATCTTCAATCGTGTACTTTTTTCAGCTTGATTTAGTTCTGAAATTATAATACGTATTTTTTCTGCCTCATTATTTTGAAGCTCTATTTGATTTGTTAATTCTACTAAAGCAAATCTTTTTTCATTCTCTTTGTTCTCAAGTTCTATAATTCTATTTGCAACTCCAGCGGTTTTTTCATCTATCTCGGCACTAATTTCTTCCAGTTTAATCTTTTTCTGAATGTTCTCTTCTGTAAGTTTCTGAACTTCGTTTTTTAATATTTCAGATTTTGCTTCTTCTTCTTTAAGTTTTACTGAAAGATTTTCAATACTAATTTTAACTTCCTCTTCATCATTTTCCAGCGCAAAAATTCTACTGATCTTTTCATCAAGTAACTGCTGGTTTTTTATTAATGCTGATGATAATTCGTTAACTTTACTTTGCTTTTGATCTTCCTCTTCACTCAGTTCAACAATGACTGACTTAATTGACTTACACTTCTGTTCCTGAGCAAGAATATCTTCACTTAGCTTACTCAATTTCTCAGTATAGGCTTTTTCCTTAGAATCAAGTTCGTCTATTAAATTCCTTTTCTTTTCTAACAGTAATTCTTCATCCTGTAATTGAGCTGTAAGTTCGATTAATCTTTCGCTCTTATAATTAAGTTCATTTGTAATTTTCTCGAATTCTGATTTTGCCGGAATAATCTGTTGATTTAACAAGAACTCGTTTGCAATCAGTTGTTCAGATAATTTACTTAACGTTTCTCTTTTCTGTTCCTCTTCTTCGGTAAGCTGAGCTAAGCTTATTCTGATATTTTCTGCTTTCTGTTCTTTTTCATCGATCTCATTATTAAGCTCTTCTATTCTGGCAAGCTTATTATGTTCATCAGCAGATAGGTTTTTGTTTTGTAAAGATTTTTCCTGATGATAAGCTTCATCATTTTTAATTTGATCAGATAATTCTATTACCGCAGATTTTTTATTTTCAATTTCATCAACTAAAAAGGCCAACTCATTTCTCAACTCATCTGATTTGGCTTCTTGTGAACCTAAATCATTGGAAAGTATATCAATCTTTTCAATCTTCTCCTGCTCCATTAACTCAAGCTCTCTAAATCGCAATCGTTTTTGATCAAGCTGAGTCTCATTAGTCTGAATGCGTTCATTAATTTCATTAAGCTTGTTAGTTCTTGCGTCTTCTTCCGCAGATAATCGAGCTATTTCTTCTTTGATGACATCTAATCTTAATTCCTGTTCTTTTGCTTCACGCGATATTTCCTCAATCCAATGGATTCTTTCTTTACCGATTTTATCAAGATCCTCAAGATTTTGTTTCTTATCGTCAGAGATATTCTCCTTAAACTTTAACTGATCAAATACTTTTGATATCAATGATGACTTCTTATGTTCTTCTTCTTCCAGATTACTAATTCTTGATTGTAATGCTTCAACTTTTTGTTTTTGCTCATCAGCCTGTCTAACCAGTTCACGAATTTGTTTTTTGCGTGTTTCTTCCTCTTCGTAAAGATTAGAAATTTTTGATCCAAGATATTCCGCTTGCTTTTTCTTTTCTTTTACTTCTTCATCAAGCTCCTTAATTAAACTAACAGAATTATTCTCTTTTTCTTTAAGACTAAAGAGTTTTTTATTTAACTCTGTAATTTCAATTTCTTTTTCGTGGATTTCATTAAGAATTCTGTGTTGTTCATCAGTCAATTCGCTAATCTTATCTTCAACATCGTTGGCTTCTTTGTAAGATCTATTAAGTTTATCGTTGTTGAGTGATTCAAGTTCTTTTTTCTTTTCATTTATTCTCTCATTTAATTCATCTTCAAGAGAATTAAGTTCATCTATTTTTTCTTCAGCAGCAAATACCTTATCATTCAGTTCATCATACTCTCTGTTTAGTGCCTCAATTTCTACGTTCTTATTTTTTATTAATTCACCATCAAATCCTAAATCAAAATCTTTAAGGTTTTCATCATTACTAATCTGGTTTTTAATTTGATCTATTCGTGAGGAGTAATCAAGAAGTGTGTTTTGTTCTTCTAACTTTAAATGACGAAGGTTAAGGATTTCTTTGTTTAACCCTTCCATATCTGCTTTTGTTTGTCTTTTTTGTTCGCGTAGTGATTCAATTTCACCGGATAAAGAAAGTTTGCGCTCATTCAGATCAGAAACTTCCATTCGCATCTTTTTCAAGACATCATTAAGATTGCGAACATTATCTTCTTTTTCAGAAATGCTGTTAATTCTGAAGAGAAGTTCTTCGTTTTCTTTCTCTAATTCCCGTAGTCGTTTATTCTCAAACAAACCCATAATGGCTCCTATTAAGTATGCCTATATTATCGAAAATATTAGATAATTGTATAATAATTCAAGATGAAATTAGGTATTGTCGGGGTAAATTTCAATTTAAGATAATTTTACACCATGTAAATCTTACGTGCGGTTTTAGTCGCTTAAATCGGTTACAGGTTCCCCTCACGATAACGCTTACGAAAGTTTATTTTTTCGATTTGTCTTTCAATTATTAAGTCGGCAAGTTTTTCGGGGATTGATTCCTTATTCTTCGATGAGAACAATCCAGCAAGTTTTTTTTCACTTATATCTATTCTGTAAAGTGTGTTGATTAAAAGATTATAATTCTTATCCAACATATCTCTCATTTTTTCAGTAAGATACTTTCTAAACTCCTCAAGTCTTTCAAAATCATTGTTGGGTATTAAAGATGAATAATCGTTTTTAACAAAATCTTTTGAGACAAATTTTTGTATTGAAAAAACTTCTTCTTTATTTAGTTCTTCGTTCATTAGTCTCTTGGGTGTATGCGAATAATAAAGTAAATATTTTGCATAAAATCTTCCTCGTCAAGCAAAATTTCTGTTAACTTATATCGTAAATCAAATGTATAATTTTTAAAAGTATATGACAACCCCGCATTAATTGATAGTGGAATTGGCAAGGGTGATCGCTCAGAATCTGTGATCATCGGATTTAATTCTGGAACCGTATAAACAATTTTTTGCTCATATTTTTCATTGGCGTAACCCGCTGATATACCCAGATAAAAATTAGGAAAAGACTTTGCAAAAAGTTCTGGAAACTCTAATAATATAGTCAGCTCAGCTGATGTATAATAATAATCCCTTTCCTCAATCATATAATCATGAACTTCTCCATTTTCATAATATGGATACTTATTTGTTATAAAAGATAGATAGTTGTTGATGGTAAATTCAATCTGGTAATCAACTTCTTTTCTGACAATTATATCATGATATAAAAATCCAATCATAAAACCAGGTCTTGGATAAGTTATATCCGAAAATAACGGTTTTGAAAATTCAACACCAGCTAACAACCCACCATATTGGGAATAGGATGGAATGGTTAAAATTAAGAAGCTAAGTGTTGCAAGAATTTTTTTCAAAATTAATGTACCCGCATTTTTAATTTCTCTAGCACTACATAACACGTATAAGTGAAAAACACAGCAGCAAAAACATCAATAGTGTAATGAACATGCTGCAGCAAAACTGCTATTGCAACCACAATAGTGCTTATCAAAAAAACTGTTTTAATAGTCTTTTTCTCTGATACTAAAAATAAAATCAATAACGTGGCTGTGTGTCCGGAAAAGAAAAGATCTTTAGTTAACGTTTGTCCCGTTCCAAAAAATTCTACAAATGGATCATTTAGGATAATCATAGTTGCAGGTGGTTCTAAAGGAAGCAGATACATTGCAGCAATTCTAACAGCAACCATCAATGTGTAAAGTTGTACTGCAAACAACAATCGTTTTGGATTTTTAGAAAATGTGGCGATAGCAACAACAAGAGAAATATATATTAACGCAAATATAAGCCACGTTAAATCAATTGGTTTAAACAAATTTAGAAGCGGATCGGGTAGTAAAACTCCCGGACGTGCTTCAACATGGTTTAAGAAGTTGGCTAACGATGTTAGCACTATTGCAAGCAGAATCAGAGAAATTATAAGTTCTGCTCTGTTTCTTTTTTCTTTTAAGAATTCTTTCCAGCTCATACGCCCCTGAGTGTATAATTATTAGTTGAATAAAATGTAAAACAGTTT
>CALLZX010000041.1 GCA_937858935.1 uncultured Ignavibacteriales bacterium
ATTTCTTGCATCTCAATCCACCGCCACCAATAATTAAGTATGAAAAAAGAAACTATCAACTATAAACCATAATATCTTAATGCTTGCAGAAAAATTGCAGTTGGAAATACTAGAACTAATGCAATCAAAGCATATGACGAAACAATCCCGCTAATAAATAAGCTTAAAGATCTAGGGAACAGCTTTGGTAAAAAGATTTCTGGTAACGAACATCGTTGACCTGCCCCCAAAAAAGAGATACAATAGTTAATTTCTTCTTATCGTTTTAGAATCTCATATAGACTGATAAAAGATTCAAAAATTGAATAAAAACAGTCATCAAGTATTGAGAGCCACAGTAAGGCTAGAGTCTATCTTATAAATCAGAAATTCACCATCAAGAAATATTTTGAATTCAGATTATATTAACTATTTTATGAGTTAAATAGGATCTGATTTTCTTCTGAAAGAGCCATAGTAAAAGCCATAGTAAGGGTCAAAAAGGAGGGGTCATGTGGGGTCAATTTCAGTCAATTGAAATTTTGGGCAAAAAAAAAGATGCGATTTCTTTCGAATTTCGCATCTTAAGTGGGCCCAGATGGACTTGAACCACCGACCCTCTGATTATGAGTCAGATGCTCTAACCAACTGAGCTATGAGCCCATTTTTTTTGCGTTCAAAAATAGTATTTAATCAACTTCAAATCAAGGAAATTTCTAAAACTTGGTCTAATCATTTAACTCGTGTTGAATCTATTAAGTTATTTCCCTTGTACAATCTTACAATTTCAATTAAACCAAGAGAATCATAGTTTTTCCACTCACCTTCCCGCTTACCGTTGATATATTCTCCTTCTACAATCACTTTCCCATCAGGATTATACCACATCCAATGTCCGGTTGGAATATCATTGTCATAAAATCCAGTAGTTTGAATTGATCCATCCTGAAAATAATACTTCCACTCCCCAACGTTTTTATTATCCTTCATTTTTCCAGCCATCTGAATCTTATCATTGGAATAATAAATAATAAAATCACCTTCTTTTTTACCCTCAACCACATCGTATTCTATTTTCATATCGAGCATTCTGGACTTATTTCTTCCGGTAAACGGAATTGTTGATAGAGTATCACTAAATAGAAGTCCATCTTTCAGAACTAAGGGATTAGAAAGTTTTTCTTGCTCTTTTTGTGTACAAGAAATAAATAAAATAGATATAAATATATATATATATAGTCTAATCAAGATGTTGCCTAAATGATTTTTTAAAATAATGCTATTAACTTAGAGAAGAATATGCGTTTATTAATTTTGATTTTGTTTCGGCAAGATCCTGGGAGATTACTTTAACATCTCCAATCACAGGCATAAAATTAGAATCTCCATTCCATCTTGGCACTATATGGAAATGAACATGATCTTCAATTCCTGCACCTGCAACTCTACCAATATTTGCACCAATATTAAACCCATGTGGGTTTAGTACTTTTCGCAGAGATTTTTCTGCAAGTTGAAGTTTTACAAAGGATTCAGTCAATTCATCAATAGTGAGTCCTGAAAAATCATTTGTATGTCTTTTAGGTACAATCATCAAATGCCCATTGTTGTATGGATAAAGATTGAGTACTGTAAAAGTATGTAACCCCATATCAACTAAAAGATTATCAGTATCATTCGGATTTAGATTCAGCATTTGGCAGAAAATACACTTTGTTTCGTCTTTGTCAGTATTAAAAGATTCAATATATTTTGATCGCCAAGGTGACCAGAGTTTTTCCATTTTATACCTTAAATTAAAAAGGCGGAAACAAGTTCCGCCTTGAATTTACTTATCCTCTTCGCGGGATTTATTATACTCATCAATAACTTTTTGTTCAACTTCTTTCGGTACTTCTTCGTAATGCGAGAATTTACGTTTGTGAACTCCTCGGCCTTGAGTTAAACTTCTTAATTGAGACGAATATTTATAAAGTTCAGAAAGTGGGACGTGAGCTTTTATAATTTGGAAATGTCCATCAGAATCCATTCCTAAAATTTTACCTCGCTTGCTGGATATATCACCCATTACATCACCCATATATTCGTCTGGAACAATAACTTCCACTTCATATATAGGTTCGAGAAGACAAGGTTTACATTCTAAGAATCCTTTTTTAAAACACTGTGCTGCTGCTAACTTAAATGACATTTCATCAGAATCTACATCATGATATGATCCAAAATGTAGCGTTGTTCTTACATCTACAACTTGATTACCAGAAAGAACTCCTCTTCCCATAGTTTCAATTATCCCCTTTTCAACTGCGGGAATAAATCTACCTGGAACAACACCACCAACGATAGCATTTACAAATTCAAAACCTGTACCGCGAGGTAACGGTTCCATTTTAAAGTGAACGTGACCATACTGACCTCTTCCACCTGATTGCTTTTTGTGCTTGTACTCAACATCATCAACTCTGCTCTTAATAGTTTCACGATAAGGAATTTTTGGCTCGACAAGATCAACATCAACTTTATATCTTTCTTTCAATCTTTTTGTTGCTAGTGAAAGCTGCAACTCACCTTGCCCAGAGATAATTGTCTGGGAAATTTCAGGATCAAACTTTACGTAGAAAGAAGGATCTTCTTCATGAAGTGTGTGCAGTCCAGATGCAATTTTATCTTCATCACCTTTAGCTTTAGGTAGAATTGCACTTCTAATTACTGCTTCGGGAAATTCAATCGGACTGATTATTACTGAAAGATTTTTTGAGGCAAGTGTATTGTTTGTATGAGTATCTTTTAATTTTACAACAGCGCCAAAATCACCAGCAGAAATCAGAGAAACATCTTTTCTGTTTCTTCCATTCAACACTGATAATTGACTTAAACGTTCTGTTTTGCTATTAGCTTCATTCAATAAATCTAAACCTGCCTTAACCGTGCCGGAATAAACCTTGAATAATGAAAGTTCTCCAACGTGTTGTTCCGCAATCGTTTTAAATATAAATAAAACCGGCTCACCGTTTGCAACTGGTTTTACTAAAACCTTATCTGTTTTTCCTGCTAAAGTTGCTTCCTCACCACCTCTATCAGCAGGTGATGGAAAATAAGAAGCCATAAAATCAAGGAAATTATTTACTCCAACCGCTTTTGTGGCAGATATAGCAAAAACTGGACTCAAACTTCTTCCAATTATTGCTGCTTTTAAACCAGTCTCAATATCTGCATCACTTAAAGCACCTTCTTCAAAGTACTTATTCATCAAATCTTCATTTGTTTCAGCAATCTTTTCAATCAATTGTGTGCGATATTCTTCAGCTTTAGATTTTAGATTTTCAGGAATTTCTGCTTCAGTAATTTTTTTGGATCCAGCATCACCATAAGTGTAAGCTTTCATTTTTAATACATCAACTATCGTATTAAATGTAATACCTTCAACAGCAGGAAAGGTAACGGCAATAGCCCCGTTAGTAAGTCTTTGTTTTGCTTTTTCCAAAGTCACTTCAAATGTGGAGTGCTCATTATCAACTTTATTGACAAGTATTGCTGACGGAAGACCAAACTCATTAACAAACTTGCCACTTACTTCTGATCCAACTTCAACACCCTCAGCAGATTTTAAAACCATTACTGCTGTATCACAAACCTTCATAGCAGATTTTACATCACCAATAAAATCTGAATATCCTGGTGTATCTAGAATATTTATTTTTTTATTATTCCATTCGATATGCATTAATGAAGTCGAAATAGAAATTTGCTTTTCTATTTCATTAGTTGTGTAATCCGAAACAGTGTTTCCTTCAAGAACATTTCCAATCCTATTAGTTTCGCCTGCAGTAAATAACATAATTTCTGCAAGTGAAGTTTTACCGCCTCCGCCGTGACCGATTAAAGCTATATTACGTATTGATTCAGGTGCGTACTCTTTCAAGGGAACTCCTCCTAAAAATTTTAAAGGTGAGAATTAAACGATTACTTATTTTTGAAGCTTCTCCAAAATGTTTCAACTCCTTTTCCGACAGCGTTCAAATTTTTAAATAACGGCATCACAGCATCTTCAACACCGCTGCGGATTTTGTTTTCTATGCTCAATAACTTATCAGCACGCTCTCTAAAATCACTTAAAATAGATCTCGAAATACGTAATTGATCTTTAGCTTCTGAGGTAATTTTATATATGTGATCAGAAAGTTCTGTAGCAGATTGTATAAGCGGCTTAAGGTTGGCAGATAATTCATTCATATCTTTATTAATCGATTGCACTGATTTAACAATTTTATTTAAGTAATAAATCAGTGCAATACAAAGTGCTGATGCAGATACAATTAATACTATTGTAAGTATTTGAATTATGTCCATTTTCTTATCTAAGAATTTTTAGCTTCTTTATATGCATCAAGTCCGGCTTTTACAGATGACTTAATTCTATCGGCTTCAGATTCAATTTTTTCTTTGCCGGAATAAAATGCATCCGTTGTCTTAACTTTTGCATCTTTAATTACTTTTTCAGCGTCCTTCAAAATATCTTCAGATTTTGATTTTGCATCGTGAATAATTCTCTCAGATTTTTTCTTTCCTTCGTTAATCAATTCACGGGCTTTATCTTTTGCTTCAGTAAGATATTTTTCAGCTTCATCAAGATACTCTTCAGACTTCATCTTAATATCAGCGCGTAACTCTTTTCCACTTTTAGGAGCCGTTAACAAAGCAACAACAGCACCAACCGCACCACCAGCTAAAAACCCAATTAAGAATCCTTTTGCCAGATTATTATCTTGTGACATGTCAAACTCCTTTCATTTAAAAATTGCCTGTCAAAATATATCAATAGGGCTTTCTAAAATCAAGGAAAGAATAAATTACAGGAAGGTAACGAACCAGATTGAAGAATAATGATAACATAAATCCTACAAAGAATAAATTAAATTTTTATAATTATTGAGATGCAAATTCAGAGGATTTAACCACTTTATCAGCAACAAAACAAATAAAGTTTTAGATCTTTTCAAGTGATTCGTCAAATCTAAGTTTTTTCACTCTTAACAATATTTGATTCAATAATAATTTTTCCAAATCTTTTTTGGTAAAACAAGACACTGATAGCTCCAACTAAAACAGCAAACCACAGTGTAACACCACGGACAATAAATGTCGCCGCAAAAGCATTATGCTCAGAAAGACCTTTTTGAACTAACATTAGGGTTAAAGAACCCTCTGTAACACCTAATCCACCTGGCAGCATAGAAAGTGCACCAACTATAGTTGCAAAACTGTAGCTGAAAAATGCCCAGAATATATCAATCTGCGTTTGAAAATTTGTTAGAATCAGATAATATCCAAAACACTCAAATCCCCAGGAAATGATGCTTAATAATGTCATTAGTAGCAAAGGAGTTAGTGATAATAATTTTGCTGAGGATTCATAAGCAGTACTGATCTTAAGAATATGCCTGGAAATAAAGCGAATATTTGTAAAAAGTGAAATAATTCTATAAAATAAATTCTTGTTTGATATTATAATTAATCCGGTTAGAATAATTACACCGATTAAAATTATAATATTTTTCCCATAATCATAGAAGTATGCACCAACCAGTGCTAAAATCGTTAATGATAGAAAATCAGTAGCTCTTTCAGCAAATACAATTGGTGCGGTTTTGCTGATTGAAGTTCCATTAACCTGTTTTACTAAATATGACTTTAAAAGTTCACCCATTTTTCCCGGAGTAATACTCATAACTAATCCGGACATAAAAATTGAGAGTGAATCAATTTTATGAAGTTTCACATTAATAAGTTTTAAGTAATACTCCCATTTGAAAAATCTTGAAATATAATTTCCAAATGAAAGTGTTAGAAGGATTGGCAACAAATACCAATTAAAATTTTTGAATGAACTAACTACCTTTTCATAATCAACATAAACCATAAAAGCCAGATAGATTATAGCGGCAGCAGCAATTGAAATAAAAATTCTATTTCGAAGTTTTTGAAACAATTACAATGCTCTCAGTAAAGCATGATAGAATTTTGCAAGCGGCAATCCTACAACATTATAATAACAGCCATTAATTTTTTTAATAAATACTGCGCCAAAATCATCCTGAATACCATACGCACCGGCTTTATCCATAGGGCTTCCACTATTTATGTATTCTTTAATTTCAACATCTGTCAATTCACGAAAAGTAACTTCAGTTTTTTCGTACTCAGAGATGGTTTTACCATTACTAAAATTAAAAATCGAATAACCGGTATATACAATATGTGTATTTCCGCTAAGTAGTTTTAAAATCCTAAATGCATCTTTTTTATTAATTGGTTTACCGAGTATTGTTTTATCCAACACAACTATGGTATCAGCTGTAATTATAATTCCATTCTTAACTTTCAATTTAGCAAGACCAAGTTTTTCTTTTGATAACCTTAGAACTGCTTTATTTGGTAATTCATTTTTATGGATTTTCTCATCCATATCAACGCTAAATGATTTGAACTTTAGATTTAACTGTTTTAATAATTTTCTTCTTCTGGGAGATTTGGATGCAAGAAAGATTGGGGTTGATGAACTAATCATATTTACTCTTTACAGTTGTTCCGGGAAAGTAGTGATTTAATATATTTTTATAATCTGTCCCCTTTTTTGATTGCCCTATTGCACCCCATTGACAAAGACCAACTCCATGTCCGTTTCCTTTGCCATTAATGACAACATTATTTTCATTATCAATTTTTATATTGAACATAGTACTTTTTAAAATAGATTTTCCATCACTGTTCCTAATAATACTTCTAATTTGATTTCCCATAAGATAAATAGTCTTTTGAATTTCTTGACCATCATTAAGAACTATATCAAGTTCATTAATTCTGCCCGAACTAAATCTGGACTCTATCCTTAAATCTGAAAGTTTATAATTAATTGACTCAATAAACTTCGCTTTATAAAGTCTTTCAACAAAAGTAGATGCAGAATAATTTTCGACCCATTCATACCTTGGGGATATTTTGCAATAAGGCTCATCCCCATCTTTTATTCCAATTAAGTAAGGAATATTTTTTTTGCTAAAAACATTTGAAATATTTTCAGTATATCCACCACAAGTAGAATGATAAAAAATGATTGCTGGCTCATTATCATAAATTAATATTTGATCTCTTGTTTCATCTACAATGCTGTTGGTGTACTCGGTCTCGCCGTCAACTCCACCATATACCTGATCACGTGTATCTGGATAAAGATCAAAGAAGTCTTTATTCTCGTTGATTTTATTAAAAGCATAAGTACGAATACAAATTGAAAATGCTTTAAGCGCTTCATAATTTTCAGTTCCTTTTCCAACCGGCATTTCTTTTATCATAACACCTTTTGTGTAGTCTTCCAATCCAATTTGATTAACTACCTTCACTTCTGAATCCTTCACAAAAACTATAAGTCTTCCACGATACTTTTTACCATCAATTTTAATTATTTCCACTTCATCAGATGATGTTAAGAAAAATTTTTTTTTTACAAATTCTTTTTCGCCAATTGTAAGTTTTAATTTTTCTCTATCATTGATAAACTTTAATTTATTTCCAGAAGCAACTTTGGCTAAAGAATATTTATCATCGGATACAATAATTTCATCATCAACCGAAATCGTTAGCTCGGCGGAAGTATTATTCAATAATACCCGAATTGAATTTGAGGAATTAAAGTCTGAACTGTTATCTGAAGTAAATCTTTTAGTTGAAGAACAATTAAAAAAAACAAATATCAGAAATAGAAAAATAATTTTTTGAATTGGAATTTTTAGAAAGAGGGAGCTTTTAAAGTTTTTAAAGAGGTGATGATGATCCACTATTTACTATCTAAACATAGCCTTTATACTACCCCACGTTCTTTTGTAAACGCTTGAAATACTATGTGAGACTGAAACATCCGCAGAATAGGAAGCTAAATTATTATTATCAACTATTTTAAGTCTATAAACAAAAATTATATCATTAGATTTATAAGCATTTTGATCGGTAAAGGAATAAAACGAATTGTTTCCTTTAGGATTTACAGTAGCAATTTCTGAATAAGAACTCTGGGGGGTTTTTCTTTCTATAACAAATTTCTGAAGATTAGTTTCCTCACCGGTTTGCCACTCTAATCTAATATCATCAGATTCACTTCTGGCATGAAAATATTCTATATAAGCGCCGGCATAAACCGTTGCAATTATTAGAAAACTTATGATTATTGTCGATAATTTCATTTTCACAGCGCTAATATATCCGCAATAATAAAGATTGTCAAGCATTTTTGTAAAAGATTTTTCAGCACGTATAAGAATATCGAAACTCAATATTCTTCAATAAAAACAAATATCTGTAAATTACCAGAAAAGAAACACAATGATTAACTGGAAGAAGAACCTTTATATAATGTGGATTTGCCAATTTCTTGCAATGGTTGGGATGAGTTCCATAGTTCCATTCCTTCCGCTGTTTGTAAGGGAGCTTGGTGTTACTTCAATTGAGGAAACGTCTAAATGGAGTGGGCTTGTATTTGCGGGACCATTCTTTGTTTCACTTTTCCTTTCTTCGGTCTGGGGAAATCTGGGTGATAAGTATGGTAGAAAAATGATGACTATACGTGCAACTTTCGGTTTAGCAATTGCACAAATTTTAATTGGATCTTCTCAAGATATAAATCAACTTTTTTTAGCAAGAATGCTGCAAGGCGGACTTAGTGGATTTCTTCCTGCAGCAATGGCTCTAATCGCTTCAAACACCCCAGAAGAAAAAACAGGATACGCACTTGGTACTTTACAATCATCAACAGCTGCTGGTACTGTATTAGGGCCACTATTTGGCGGAGTTATTTCAGATTTTCTATCATTCAGAGCTGTATTTTTTGTGGTTGCTGGATTGTTATTTCTTGTTGGGTTTGCAATTATCTTTTTTGTAAAAGAAGACAAACGTGAGCAATCGAAAAAGAACTTTACATTGTTTGATAATTGGAAATATGTAATACTTGATAAAAAAATCTTTATACCTGCGATACTAATTATGTTAACTTCGCTTGGGATATCATTCGTTCGTCCGATATTTGTGCTGTTTGTTGAGACCTTAGAAATAAATAAAAACTACTTGCCAACTATCACTGGTGCCCTTTATAGTATAGTTGGTGTTTTTTCAGTTTTTTCTGCGTATTGGTGGGGTAAGAAAGTTGAAACGATTGGATTGCGCAAAAGTATTGTTATAGCATCCATCATAACTTCATTAATGTATATGCTGCATTCTATCATTACAAATCCATACTACTTGATACCCGTAAGGACAGCGTTAGGATTTGGTTATGGAGCTTTAATGCCGCTTCTGTTTACACGAATAAGTAATAATGTTAATAAAGACAGAAGGGGTGGAGTATTAGGGATTGGTTCAAGTTTTCAGGTATTGGGGAATCTGGTAGGACCATTGCTAGGAGGATATGCAGGTGCTACAATAGGATTTTCATTATCATTTTTGTTTACAGGATCAGTTTTTCTTTTAATTGCACTAGCCGGATATGCTAGTCTAAAAGACTAATCAAGTTTAACCGGAATTTCTTTATGCCATTCTGCAGAATTATACTTGTAAAATATTAAAGAAGAATAAACAATTATATAACCTGGAATCGCAAACCAAGCACCTGTTAACCCAAAATCAAAAACCACTCCCAATAAATAAGCTAAAGGAACAAACAAAAAGAGGTTTGTTAACATTTCGGCCTTCATAACAAAAACTGTTCTACCGGCAGCTTGCAATCCATTTGCTAGAACAACTCCGGTTGCATAAAATATCTGGGCAAATCCTGCAATTCTTAAAGAAGACTTTGCAAGTTCAATTATACTCCAATCATTAGTAATTATAATTAAAACATATTGAGGGATTGAAATAAAAATAATACCAAGAACAATTGTATAAATTGTAGCAACTTTAGCAGTTTCAAATCCATAAAGTTTTGCAAGATCATACTTCCCTGCGCCAAGATTATTTCCAACCAGTGTTTGAACAGCAATCCCAAATCCAAAAAGAGGAAGAAAAGAAATAAAGAGAGTGGAAATAATAGCCTGCGTTGCAGCTTGCTCTTTAGTTCCAATAATTCCTGTAATTGCAACAAAACTTAAAAATCCAATGAGTACGAAAACATTTTGAAATGACACTGGCAAAGATATCTTGAAAATACCTTTAATAATTTCTTTATCAATTTTAAAGTGCTTAAAATTTTGAAATTTATTTCTGTATGCCGGTAATAGTATAATTATAAGATAAAAAACAACATCGCTAAATGTTGCAAGTGTAGAGCCTAAACCTGCACCAGCCAAACCCATCCTTGGCAATCCAAAAGATCCATAAATAAAAATGTAATTAAAAATCACATTGAATAAGTTCGTTAGTATTCCAGAAATCATAAAGATTTTTGTTTTACTGATTCCAAAGAAAAATCCTCTATACGAAACTGAAATAAGAAAGAATGGAATCCCGAGAAATCTATAGAAAAGATATTGTGATGCGTAGTCACCAACTTTATCATCAGATGCAAAAAAATGGGCAATTGGTCCCGCTAATGATGCACCAATTGCTGCAACAATTCCTCCAAGTAAAACTGAAACAATGAGTGAATTATTTAAAGTGTTTCCACACTCTAAAAAATTTCCCTGTCCAAATCTACGTGCAACAATTACGTGTGTCCCAGTTGCTAGACTAGAAAAAAAACTTACTAAAGCCCATGTTGCAAGAACACCAATACCCATTGCGGCGAGTGCATAAGTTGCCTCTTCAAGCCTTCCCACCATAGCCGAATCCACAAGGGAAACGACCATTTGCGTCGATAATCCTGCAATTGCAGGCAGAGCAACTCTTAGGATTTTTTTATAATAACTATTAATTGGTAATAAATTCATTGGGAGTAAAAATAGGAATAGTTAATAATTATAAAAATTTAAGGCTGTGTTGTTTAATAAAAATTACTTTAAAAATAAAAACCCACATTGTGTGGGTTTAACAGTGGAGCCAAGCGGGATCGAACCGCTGACCTCTTGAAC
>CALLZX010000042.1 GCA_937858935.1 uncultured Ignavibacteriales bacterium
CCGTCAATATCTGTTGAAGCACCGAGAGTTGTTCCAACAATTAGAACATTAGCTCCAATTAATTCTTCGTTATTACTTTTGTCAGTAATCCTTCCGATTATGCTTCCAGTTTGCTGCGATAACATTTCTGACTGCATAATTGTCAAGAAAAGTAATATTGATAATAAAGATTTCAATCTATGATAGTCACTTAATTTTAGTTGAATCACTTTTAACATTTTCTCTCCATATAGTTTTTGTTTTCCTTCGACGCCCGAAAACTATAATTTCAATGTTAAGTTAATGTTACGAGAGTGTTATGAGTTTGTTAAGTAATTGATTAGAATGGTAACAAAGGCAAATTGGTAGAACGGCTATACTATTTTTTTGTAGATATATACTTAATTATTTGGACTTTTTCTATAGTAACTAATCCACCAATATTAGCATTTTCAAAAATATCATTAATTGTTGGAATAAAACTTTCTATTTTTTCAAGAGTGTCAACTATCTCGATTACTAACGGTAAGTCATCCGAAAGAGTTAACAGTTTTAATGTATGGATTTTACTATTTGCGCCAAATCCCATAATTCCTTTTATCACAGTAGCACCAGCAAGTCCTGCTTCCCGTGCTTTTAAAACAAGAGTTTCATATACAGGTTTACCATTTATACGGTCACTTTCCCCAACAAATATTCTAAGAAGTTTTGCTTCACTATTAGTTTTCATAAATCAACCTATAAGTTTTGAAATAAGATACGCTATATAGATCCCTGCTAAACATAATATTACATTCAACATTACATTATAAATTGCAAGAGCAATTTCCGAATCACGGAATAATGCCAAAGTTTCATATGAAAAAGTTGAAAATGTTGTAAACCCGCCGCAAAATCCAACCGTTAAAAATAACCTGAATTCACTGCCAATTAATTCTTTTTCATTAAGGTAGAACATTATAATACCAAGTATAAAAGAACCAATAACATTTACAACCAAAGTACCATAAGGAAAGATTACTGAAATGTTTTTTTGGATATAGCTTGATATTCCAAAACGAAGTGCACCGCCAATTGCAGCGCCGGCTGAGACAAGAATATAATTTAACATCGCATTTATTTTTTTTGCCGAAAGATAAAACTATTAAGACAGTCAGCAAAATTATTTTAACAAATTCATTTTACCACTTTTTACTTTTTCTCCAACTTTAATATTATAAAAATAAATTCCACTAGATACATTTTGATTATTTTGATTCTTCCCTTCCCACTTAATAACATAGTTACCTGCAGCTAATTGCTGATTAACTAATATTGCAACCAAGCTTCCTTGAACGTCATAAATTCTTAACTCTATGTTTTGATTTGTTAGATCATATGGAATTGTAAAAACAATTAATGTGCTTGAATTAAATGGGTTAGGATAATTTGAAATTAATAACTCAGATTGGGGAATAATATTAGTAATTGGATTTTCATTGACAGAAGTTATTAAACTTGGACCATTACCACGAGAATTTCCGGTTGAATCTGCTAAATAAACATTTACCCATTCTGGTCTTAAAGCTGATTGTAAATATTGATTGTTCCATTCCTGGTCGGTTAATCTTAAAAAGTCTTCAGTTGTATATTCATAGTAGCTCATAACAGGACCGATGAAAGCTGTTTCAATCCCATCATTCCAGGGTGCAATAAAAACACCTAGATTGATTGGCCCAGTACCAACGTGTTTAACCCATCCCATTATATTACCAAAACAATCTGTTGGAACCGTATGCATGTCTGCAACTAGATGATCACTATCCATTAGACCCTTATTTGTTATACTGTTTCCACTATAGAAGAAATCATTATAAAACAATCTTGGATACCAACCTAAATATGGAGGTGTACCTGAGCCCCCACTGCCATCCTCATAAATCATATTTTGCAGAAATGTTATTTCCTCTGGAGTCAACATTTCCTCATTCAATTCTTTCACAGAGATTGTTTTTAAAGTATCCATAACATTACCAAGAGTATTAAAGTACTCTGTTATGGAATATTGCAATCCTGGGTCTGAAAAATTAATTGTTTGTAATTTATTTGCTGCAGAAACTGAAAAATCTTTCAAGGTTTGATAAAACTCTGGAAATGGCTCAACATAACTATAAGGATATGAACAAACTGTTCCACCAGTATAAGACTGCTTAGCATATAAAAGATTATCGTGTCTTAGCTCTGTCCAGGATGAAAGTTGTGTGTTCATTTTTTCCTGCCAAAAAGCTGCAGTTTGCATAAACGGTGGAAGATCTGTTCTGTTTCCTGGTGGATTAAGCTTTCTAATTATGTTAAGCCAATTTGAATATAAATTCGCATTCCAGAATTCATCATCGTAAGAATCAATTAAATATCTTAAAGCAGCAAGATTAGTTGAATAATGGTATTCATTTAATTCAGATATCAGTAGTTGTGCTGATGCCGAATTACCAAGTGCAAATAATACATCTAAGAGCGATGGAAATAATCTGCACACATCTTGATTGTAATATTTAATTCTATCATATACCACAGTGGCAGTTACATAAGAATCGATTACGAATCTCTGTCCAAACAGCATAAATGCTGATGCCGGAACAATGCTATCCGGGCTCATTGGATCACCAAAAAGTATTTGTGATAAAATAAGCTGATAAGCAAAACTTTGGTTTTTAAGAGTGTCCTGAAATTCTACTATGGCTAAACTATCTAAAAGTTCATTAGCATCGCTTAGTGAAATTGCATTCTTTAAATATCCTAGATTATCCAGTGTTACATTATCCTGCTCACCTGCAAATATTTTTATAGTATTTTCAATGTCCGCATAATCAGAGTAGCTGTTTGTAACATCAATTAATTCCTTGATCAGATAAGAATCTATTATCTGTCGTTGAACATCATCGAAAGTAGGAAGAGGACATATTATTGAATCACGAGCTTTTGGTTCAGTTAAATACAACTCTGTTCTTCCTAACCACATCATAGCTCTAAAATATTCAGGTAATTCTGTTTGCGGCCAGGTATTTTCATCTTCAAAATAGTGTCCGCGAGGTTTAAACTGACTCCAATCAATAACTTTACAATTATCAGAAAATAATTCATATGTTGTCATTTCTTCAGCTTCAATCAATTGTAAAATCGTGTCAATTTTTCCGGTGTTCTCTGAATAATATGGGCTAACCGGTAACTCAAATAATCTTAATGGAACAGTTAGATAAACATCTACATCCTTCAGCATCGTAAACATATCAGGGTCTGTACTATACTTTGTAAAAATTATATTCTGATTTGAATGAAGTTCTGATAATAATGATTTTACTTTTTCAATTAGAAAACCAAGTTCAGCATCTTTTAGTATTCTATCGTATGAAACATGAAAAGCGTGTAAGATGGCATCTGTTGATACAAAAACTGGTAAATCTTTGTGAAATATTTCTAAAAATGACTCACCAAAAGATATTTTCTTCATTCTTTCTGAAACAAAAAATCCATTTTGATCCAACAAAGAAATTTCGTGTGGAGTTAATGAATATTTTGATATAATGCTGTCAAGATACCTTGTATTAGAAATATTTAGATTTAAATCACCAACAAAACTTCCAGCTGGATGCATTTGTAAAAGTTGATCAGAATCCATATTCTGATTTGATTGCAGAAATTGCCTATAGGTATCTATATTAAAACTAGATTGGCTATAATTGGATTGTGAAAATGCCATCAGAATAATGGTGATAATGATAGGTAATAGTTTGTTCATGCTAGTCACCGTTTTTTTTGTAAACGTAAGAAAAATAAGGGATAATAACAATTAACGGATAACAAATAAAAAATCCCAAGGTATTAACATTGGGACTTTTAATGTAAACTGATATTATAAGATAATTAGTTATTATTGATTAAAACCTCACCGTAAATGAAGTCATAATATTATCTATTTTAATTGATTGATCAATTGCTGGCACATTTGGACCAAATCCTTCTCCAGGCTCATCATACCAGCATCGAGAATATGTTATATTTACTTCAAGATCACCTTCGCCTGAACTAATTCCAAGACCAGCATTTAGTATCTTCCTATCATATTCCATCGGTGTATCTGCTAATGGTGAAGGATTATACATAAATCCTGCACGAGCACTTAATCCTGTAAATGGAAGACGAAATTCACCACCAGCACGTACATTAAATACTTGAGTATATTTTTCAAGAATTTGTTTGTTAATTGCTGCAGTAACAGTTGGGTCAATATCACCCGAGAATCTCATCTGAGTAAAATCTGTATACGAAACTTCCGCTGCTGCTGTTACAAAAAATAAATTTACTGAAGCTGCTGCGGTAAATTCAAACGGAGACGTAATTGTATATTCAGATGTAACAACAGGAGCATCCAAAGTCTTTGTATAACCTGTAGAAAAATTACTTTGTCCGGTAAAATAATGATCTTCAATAATCACATACGTTGTAGGTAATTTTACAGAACCGCCAATTCTTATAAAATTAAAGAACTTATATAATACACCAAATCTCCCATCCCATCCATTATAAGTCCAATCAACAACATCATTAAGGTAAAAAGATTCAAAACCGGCGGTTAAACTGGAATCAGGAACAGTTCTTATTGCAGATGTATAAACGTCATTTACATCAGTTTCTTTGAATTCTCTATTGCTCTGAAGAGTTCCGATTGTATAATTAACACTTGCACCAAAAAAAACATTATTAGCAAATTCATAGGAAGCACCGGCAGACCAATTATTTATTCCACCATCATTAATTAATGATCCTTTTTGCTGCAAATTATTATTCAGAATAGTTTTATCTTCAAAATATTCACCGGAGATTGGATCAAAGTATGGATAACTTAAAAGCATATTACGTGCAATGTTTTTTCCATTTACAGCCAAATCGTTTACAAATGATCCCTCTGCATTAAACCCTTCAAATTCAATAATTCTATTAAAATCTTTTGATTGATTATAACCAAACGAAAGTGCAAATGTTCTTCCACTGCTATCTGATTTGATTGGATAAACTAACCCAAATTGACTAAGATTAGTTTGAGTTTTTAGGGAACTTAATTCATTTCCTAAATAAGTAGTTGTATTTCTGTATAGATTTAATCCAACAGATGTTGTAAGCGTTATTTTTTCTGCAGTCGCTAAAGTTGCCGGATTAAATAAAGTAGCCGTATAACTATTACCTAACGTTGAATAAGCATTACCCATACTCATTGCCCAAGCATCATAAAGTACGCCGCGTTCAGATAATATTGCTGCATAATTATCATTTAATCCAAGATAGCTTTGCGAATATACTTCTCTTGTTAAAAACAAAACACTAAAAACAACTACAAGGTAAACCAGATTTATCTTCAAAATTAATTCTCCGTTAATTTTTAAACAAAATTAAATTTTTGCGAATCAAATTATTTTTACACTAGTAAATTTGAAAAAGCATTTCAATAAAACTCTAAAGGCTTTTGTGATGGGTATGCTTCCTTACCAATTCTACAGCCCAGCAAATAATAAGTTAGCATTTATGCTAAATCTTTATTTTAATTAATGGTTGTTTTAATGAATAAAATCCATTTAAACAACATTTATAATGACAGCGTAATACTAAAAATAAAGCTTAAATAAAACAACTAACGCAAAAGTGCATCTATTTAGATGAATTTTTGAATTTTAAAAATATACTGCAATTTACTATGTGATTGAGTGTCCTTAACAACATTTTAAACTGATTTGGCATAATATTATAAATCAGAACTTTTTGAATATTAGAATTATTTTGATTGTTACAAACAAATTGACGAAGTTTGATATAAAAATTAACTTAAAAAAACAATTTCTATCGAGTAATAAACTACTTAATATCTGATTCAATGTTTACAAAAGCCATTGTTAAAATTCCTTGCGAAAATATGATCAGAGGTCTGACTTCTGTAAATCTTGGTATCCCAAATTACTTAGAATCCCTTGTCCAGCATCAATACTATATTAATGCTCTTAGAAAATGCGGTCTTGAGGTTACAATTTTGGATGCAGATGAAAAATATCCTGACTCTACTTTTGTTGAAGATACCGCCCTGTTAACTCCTCACTGTGCGATAATTACAAATCCAGGGGCTTCATCTCGTAAGGGCGAAATACATGAGATTAAAAAAATCTTAATTAATTTCTATGAAATGGTTGAGGAGATCAAAGAACCCGGGACTTTGGAAGCTGGTGATGTGATGATGGTTGGTTCCCATTACTTTATTGGCTTATCTGAAAGAACTAATGCACAGGGAGCAAGTCAATTGATTTCAATTCTTAATAAATATGGAATGACTGGATCTGCAGTATCACTTAAAAATGTGCTGCACCTTAAATCTGGGGTATCTTATCTTGAAAACAATAACTTACTTGTAACCGGAGAATTTAAATACCATCCTGAGTTCCAAAAATATAATATGATTCTTATTGATGATGAAGAAAAATATGCTGCAAATAGTCTCTGGATTAATAATAATGTTCTTGTACCTCAAGGATTCCCAATTACAAAAAGTAAAATTGAAGTGTTAGGTTATCAGACTATTGAAGTCGATGTATCTGAGTTTAGAAAACTTGATGGTGGACTAAGCTGCTTGTCCTTAAGATTTTAAACTCAAATTTTCTTTAAATATAATACCTTATTTTTCGATATATTAAATTCTATAGAACCGCTTCCATAAATTATATCCATATAAAATCAGACATTCTGTAATAGTACCTTTTAAAATATTCAAATACTGATAATGTTATGTAGGCATTATAGAGAATGAATTACTATTTTTACACCAACAATTAAATTCACTTAATATCCTTGTTTTAATATGAAATCAAATTCAATTTTCTATTCAGAACACTTTCCAGTAGATTTTCTAAATGAGCTTTCAATTATTACAATCAAAATCCAGAGAGCCACATTTAAAGAAGCCGAAGAATTTGAACAAACTCTTCAGTCCCTAGTTTTAACAAAACATTATAAAATAATAGTTGATTTTAGTGAATGCCTCTTTGCCGATTCTATGATTATTGGAATTATGGTGAAAACTGTGAAAGAAATTAGGAAAAAAAATGGGGATATCATCGTTATAACGCCCACCAGCGGTATAAAAGTAATGTTTGCTAGAACTGGTCTTTATAAAATATTTAAACAGCTCTGGACAAGAGAAGAAGCGATTGAAAGCTTTTCAAAATAAAAAACTAGTCATATGATATTTGTGTTATTTAAATAATTAAAGCCCCGACACCTAAGCATCAGGGCTTTGCCTTAGCTTCAGGCCTGGGGGGAAGCCTTTACTAAGTACATTCCAAATATACTATTAATTAGTTCACTTTTGTAGACTTACTTTAGTTAATCAATTAAAAAAGTTGATTATTTATTTTTCCCTAGTAACATTTCAACCGTAGAACAAAGTTTTTCCATTCCAGATATTAGAAATTTTTGTTGAGAAGCATTAATGTCATTTATAATCTTTTTATGAGCATCTTCGTTAAGTGTGTCCACTTTCTTAACAAACGATTTCCCTTTTCTTGACAAGTTTAAATTAACACATCTCGAATCCCTTCGGTTATACTCTTTTGTTAAGTATCCTTTATCCACAAGCCCATCAATTATTCTCGTCAATCGGCTATCGCTGAGATTCATTCGTCTGGCAATATCACGATTGCTTTGTCCTTTATCGGATCCGAATAAATCTAGGCATTTAAATTCTGATCCAGTTAAACCTCCCTCTAATGCAAGGCTGGCATGCTTTTCCTCGTAAGTTGCTAATAATCGTTTTGTAAGACTGGCAAGATATTTTGCTGATTCATTTTTGTTCATATTTTCTCCTCAGACAACTGCTGATTAATTATTTCTGTAAAATGAAATTTCTTCTCGAAATAAATTTGCCTATTTATTACCACATAAGCAATAAATACTAAATGATTGTCAACTGAAAAAATAGATGGATAATACTTGAGAAACCTTACAATCTAGACAATTAATCATAAGAGTTTGGAGTATGGTTCACTTGAGGAATTAAAAATCTGATAATTACGATTATCAGTAAAACATAAAAAAGCCTCGAAAATTTTACATTTCGAGGCTTAAGTTAGTGACCCCAAGGGGATTTGAACCCCTGTTACAGCCGTGAAAGGGCTATGTCCTAACCACTAGACGATGGGGCCAGTGCAATCAATAAAACTCAATAAATAAATGGTTGGGTGAGCGATGGGAATTGAACCCACGACCCCCAGGGCCACAACCTGGTGCTCTAACCAACTGAGCTACGCTCACCATTTAAAGAACAATTTCTTTAGTACGCCCGAGTGGACTCGAACCACTAACCCTCAGCTTAGAAGGCTGATGCTCTATCCGATTGAGCTACGGGCGCTCAAATTCCAAAAAATCTAAAGGAACATCTACCAGGGAAATTCTTGTGTCGGGGCGGCAGGATTCGAACCTGCGACCTCCTGCTCCCAAAGCAGGCGCGATAACCGGACTACGCTACGCCCCGAAATGCCATAATTCTTAAAAATCGAGGAGAAAATATATACGTTTGTGTTCTAAAAAACAATTTTTTAGGACTAATAGAATCTTTAAATTGTCTACAACAAAAATCAATCGTTTTGAAATGAATTTCGCATTTTTTGTATCCAGAAGATATATTCTTTCTAATAAAGACTCAAGATTGCTGAATCTGATCTCAGTTATTAGCATTGTGGGAATTTCTCTTGGTGTAGCTACTTTAATTATAGCTTTAAGTGTTTTGAATGGATTTGAAAAAACATTAACACAAAAAATTACGGATTTTGATTCACACATTAAAATTTTATCATATAAAGAATCTCTGCCCAAAGCTGATATATATATCGAAAAATTAAACATAAGGCTTAAGGATCAAATAGACTTTATTTCTCCTTCAGTTTCTAAGCTTGCTATAATTAGTACAAAGAATCGTAAAGAAGGAATAAATGTTAAAGGTATAAATGAAAGCAAAGAAATTAATAAAATTAAATCCAATCTTGTTGAAGGTAAGTTAAATCTTGATAATGAAAACTCCATAGTTATTGGTAAAACTTTGGCGACAAAATTATTATTGAAAGTTGGCGATAAAGTAACACTCTTTGCCTTGAAGAATGATCAGATTCCTTCTCTTGATGATTTGCCAAACATAAAAAACTTTTTTGTAGATGGAATATTTGAAAGCGGCATGGCTGAATATGATAATCTGATCGGCTATACCGGATTAAAAGCTGCACAAAATTTATTTTCTATGCCAGATGAAATAAATGGAATTGATATCAAATTAAAGTCGGTAGAAAAAATAGATAGTCTAACGAATCTATTACGCAAAGAACAAAGATATCCCTATTACGCAAGAACAATTTTTGAAATACACAGAAATATTTTTTCGTGGATAGAACTGCAGAAAAAACCAATACCAATTGTATTGGGTTTAATAATAATTGTAGCCGTTTTTAATATCATCAGTGCACTCCTTATGCTTGTGTTAGAAAAAACAAACTCTGTAGGAATACTTAAATCAATAGGAGCAAAGGGGAGAGAAATTATTAAGATATTTGTCTACCAAGGAATTTATTTATCCTTCATCGGAATCGCCTCAGGTAATTTTCTCGCGTGGTTGTTGATGTCCATCCAGTTAGAGTTTGATATCATTAAAGTTCCATCCAGCGTTTACTTTGTTACAAGAGTACCAATTGAAATGAGTTTGGATGTTTTCTTTTTAATTTCTGCAGTTACTTTTTTGTTGTCATTATTATCCGCAATAATTCCAAGTTATTTTGCTTCCAGGATCAATCCTGTTACAGCACTGAGGTTTGATTAATGAGTTACGAAAAATTTATAGCCAAGCGATACCTCCTTTCCAAACATAAGATTAATTTTATTACAATTATTTCTTTTATATCCATAACCGGAATTACCCTTGGGGTTGCGGCTCTTATTGTTGT
>CALLZX010000043.1 GCA_937858935.1 uncultured Ignavibacteriales bacterium
CGCAGAAAAAATACTGTTGTCATTAAGAAATTTTTGAATTGCCTGCTGTGAAAAAAATGAATTACCCTGAACACCACTGGCTTCAGCACCTAGTGTTTTAAAGAGGCATTCTGCAAGAAAATTATCACTGTGTTTATTTACCAGTGCAATCAGTTCTTTTAGCGGAACGTTTTTTTCGGCCAATAGAAAAACATTCGAAGGTGATTTTCCTTTGACTGATTTCCCTTTTACTTCAATGCCTGATATTTTCAACTTAGCCGAGAGTCTATTAGAAGCAAAAATTGGTGGATCGTTGACATTTTCAGAAATGTACCGATACCGTCTGCGGATTTTCTTTCTGATTGTAGTTCTATTTCTATCCAGAACCAAAGCTGAGATTGGAGGAAGCCTTACGTTTGCGCCTTCTCCTTCAATCCAGTCTTCTCGTATGTATATATCATCAAAATAAGTATCATCACCTATAACTGATCCTGTAATAACAGTTATTCCTTTTTTAATAAGTTCGTTTACAAAATATTCTAAATCCGAATCAGTAAATAATGAATTTCCAAATCCCTTTAAATACAGATTACCATTAAGAACCCCATCTTTAAAATTGTTATCATCAGATAGCAGTTTGGTAGATAGTTTGTGATCACCGCCCATTATTCCAAGTGAGGTTGACGTTGTAAATAATTTTGTTAACGAAGCAGGTGTCATTGGTGTTGATTCATTCAGAGCAAAGACAGTATCCTGCATCAAAGGATTATATATAAGAATACCACTAATAGTATTTGCGGGAAGGTTTGATACAATCTCTCTGATTTTATTTGCTATCTCTTCTTTTGATGTTGCACAGGTAATACCTGAAAAAAACAGCAAAATAAATAAAATCTTTTTTATCATAACTCTCAAAAAAAAATGATATTTTGACATACGAATTTCATAATAGTTGTTGAATCAATTTCGTTTCTATGCAAATATAAACAGAAACCATTCTGCAAATAAACATAAACTTTTTAACTTTTTTATTTAAAAAATATTTTTAACAACAAAGGCTAATAATGGCTAAAGAACAAAAAACGGTTAAGGCATATCATAATGAAGATTTTCTTTCATCTTCCGATGGCAGAACATTAAGATTGCTTGCAGAATATCTTGAACCTAAAGCAAGATTTAAAAAACATAAAATAATGGACACAATAGTTTTTTTTGGTTCAGCTCGACTGAAATCACGAAAAGAGGCTATTGCAGAATTAAATAAGTTTAAGAATGCAAATCCCAAAACGATTACTAACTTTGCTCAGGAATTACGTAAAGCACAACATCACGTAGAAATGTCTAAATATTACGAAGATGCTGTTGAACTTTCCAGGAGACTTACAGAATGGTCAATGAATCTGGAAACAAATGCTAACAGATTTATCGTGTGCACCGGCGGCGGTCCTGGAATTATGGAAGCAGCTAACAAAGGTGCTAAAAAAGCTGGTGGTTATTCAGTCGGATTAAATATCAGTATACCCTTTGAACAATATGTAAATCCTTTCGTTACAAAAGAACTTAGTTTTGAATTCCACTACTTCTTTATGCGTAAATTCTGGTTCGCATATCTTTCAAAAGCATTTGTCGTTTTTCCCGGTGGTTTTGGAACGTTCGATGAACTTTTTGAAATTTTAACTTTAGTTCAAACTGATAAGATCAGAAAGAAATTAGCACTGGTTATTTATGATGAGAAATATTGGAAAAGCGTGGTAAACTTTGATGCTCTGATAGAGCAGGGAGTGATCAACGCATCTGATTTAGATTTATTTCATTTCTGCAATGATATTGATACTGCGTTCGAGATAGTTAAAAATCATTTAGAAAAAAACTTTTTACGGGAAAAAGAACCCTCGGTTATAGAACCAAGAATTACTATCAAATAAAAAAAATCCCGCTCAAAAGGCGGGATTTTTTAATTACATTACATTATAATGTTATCCGGGCGATGAGCACGTCTTGCGGCTTTTATCTTTTCCATTCTTTTCTTTATCGATGGCTTTACAAAAAAAGTACGTTTCTTAAATTCTTTAAGAACTCCGGAACGTTCATATTTTTTCTTAAACCTTCTAAGGGCTTTATCAATGGATTCGTTATCACCTATTTGAATGCCGACCAACTAAATCACCTCACTTTGTTCTTCTTGGTCTGTTTGTTTAATGTATAATTCGACTAATTTTTTATTTCCAAGTTTTTGAAACTCAACGGATATAGATTTTTGTCCGTTTGATAAAATTTCTTTTGCTACAACTTTTCCAAAATCATCCCAGTTTTCATGAAAAATTGTTTGTCCAACTTCATAAGCATTTGCTGGTGAATATGTTACACAAGTTTCGTTTTCTATACCTTCAAGTGATACCTTATGAGCTACAACATCTGAAGTCATATTTATAATCATCGTCTGTTTACACTTTTTACATTTTGCCCAGCGTCTATTATCATCACCGGCGATATCTCCGGTTAATTCCATCTTTCTGTTTGCATTACAGATGCTGCAAAAAGCTTCAACATTTTTTACTTTGGCCATAGTTTACCTTTATTACGAGAATGCGAGTAACTAAAATATCAAATCAATCAGCATTATGCAAGAAATTATGATTATTAAGATTTTGAGGGAGGTGTTGTTACTAATACCGGGATTTTGGAATATCTTATCACTTTTTCTGCGACACTGCCCAATAAAGTGTGAATTAGGCCGGTTCTGCCATGAGTGGCAATAACGATAATATCGATCTTCTTTTCCTTTGAATACTTTATAATTTCCTCATAATCGATACCCTTGCGGATAGCAGAAATTATCTCAATGTCTTTAATCTTTTTAATTTTTTTGACACAATCGTTTAGATTTGATTGTGCGTCCGCATCTATTGATTCTATTATTTTTTCACGGGATAGATCAAGTGATCGTATGGCCAATATTGGGGGAGTTTTCTCCAAAACGTTTAGAACGTGTAGCTTTGCTTTATATTCATCAGCTAATTCAAGGGCATATTCTGCTGCGGTTAAGGATGTTTTACTAAAATCCGTTGGTAATAGAATATTTTTAATCTTGAACATTTTTCCCTTCAAATCTTATAAACTACAAAAAGTGTTTTCTATTTCTTTTGGATTACCGTTAGATACAATTGCGCAAATGTTATTATCCATTTTTGTAAATAGCGTTACTGAACCATCTGACTCGTAACTGTAGCAATTTCCTTCATCAAGATATTTAATCAGATCATCGGATAGAGAAATAATCTCGTGGTCATACAAATAAGATTCATCTACTTGGAATAAATATGCAAGTTTGCCATCCGGACTAACATAAACGTGATGAGCAAATTTTTCGCCCTGATCTTCAGAAACTACAGCACCAAGCAGGTTCCAATCGGAAATATTAGGTACAAGTGTTGAGTACTTAACACCATTAACATTAAAGAAATTTTTAATTTCTTCAGCATTTTTTGAAGTAAGCTGAGGTACCAATTTACCTTCAGTTATGCTGTTAAAATTATTCTTTGCCTGAACGAACATATTTTTATTGCCAAGTTGTTCAATCGCAAAATCCTTTTTTTCAACTAAACCAGGGCGGTTTATTATTATCAGGGCTATTGCAAGAATTACTACAAAAGCAGTTGCGAATGAAAACGACGGCTTTTCAAAAAGATCTGCAAAGAAAGATTTTTTTTCTGATTGAACTTTTGTAGTTGAGCCGATTGATTTTAAAATCTTTGCTTTTACTTTAGCCGGAGTTTGTTTGTATGCTACTTTTTCTTTTACAAGTGTTTTAACAAGAGAGTGCACACGATACTCGATAGCAAAATCTTTATCAGTATTAATTCTTGATAAAATTTCTTTTTCAAGTAATGCATCTTTTACTTCGCCGTCTATATATGCGGATATAATATCTATATTCATTTCCATCATTTCTTATCCTTCACTTTCGAGACATAACCCTTATCGCTGGCGTAATCATGAAGTTTTGTATATAGCATTTTTCTTGCTCTATGCAATCTTGAACGAACAGTTCCAACGGGTACATCAACAAAATCTGCAATTTCATCATACGTATATCCTTCAATATCACAAAGTATAACTACTGTGCGAAAATCTTCGGGAAGGGAAGAGATTGCGGATGATAGTTCGTCATCAAGCAAGTTATCATAGATATCTTTTTCAAGATGTGCGCTATCTGTAGATGAAGGCTTAATGTTCTCATAAAAATTTTCAATCTCTTCATAATCAACTTTATCGGGTTCTTTAGTATTCTTTCTATACGTATTGATAAACGTGTTTTTCATGATTCTAAACAACCAGGCTTTACAATTAGTTCCTTTCTCAAATTTATCCCAGAATCGGAATGCCTTTAAGTAAGTTTCCTGGATAAGATCACTGGCATCATCGCTGTCACCGGTCATCTTAAGCGCAAAATTGTACAAAGAATCCATATGCGGAACTGCTTCACGCTCAAACTCTTCGTTCAACTTTTGTTCATCAGATTTGAATATTGCGAATAGAAATGCGAACATATATTACTTTTTTATAATTAAGCTGTATTTTTTTTTGTAATTATAGGAATTAATCATCTTAAATCAAAGGTTCATTTTATAATCAACCCGTTGCCACTGAATTTTCTTTCCTTTTCCACTTTATGAAGGAAACCATTTATTACAATAAATTTAATTTTTCCATCTTTCTTGATAACAAAATTTGCTGACTCACCAATATTTATCGTTGTATCAATTCTGTTTTTTAATGCAAGATTAATTGGCAGCCGCGTAAACTTTTCATCCGGTAATTCTTTTACAAGGATAGTGGAATATCCTTTTGAGTAAAGATCATAGAAATCAATTTTCTCAAGTTTATTTAAAGGATATAATTTTTTCTCATAAACCGATGCTCTTTCAATTGCGTAACCTTCAAAATCATAATCATTGTAAGCAAAGAAGGTTGAAAGATCACCAAGATCATCCACCTGAGATTTGTAATAAATCTTTTTCTCATTTGGTCCTTCAAATTCATCCAGGTTGATTCCAACATCAATCCTAATTTGTTTTTTTCCATCATTAACGGTTAGGTTTCTTAGTATCACATCAAAAATGTATTTATCATTAAAAGGAATTGATTCATATATATCATTACTTGTATTGATGTAACTTTCTTCTGCAATGGATTTGAATGCTGAAAGCAAAGCAATAAAATTTATTTTTCTTATAAACTGTTTTTCGGGGTCATCTTTCCATCCGCCTGATTCTATAAGTATTGTGCTCGTTCCCCATTTCTGAAAATTATCACCGAAAGCTCTTGGTTCGTACTCATCAGAATATTTTGCGATGTGGCCGGGAATGAATTGTGAAAGTGAGTTGAACATATTACCAATTAACTTAACTGCGTTGCCGCGAACCTCATTAAAATCTTTTTCATAATTGTAGGCTGGTGCAAGAAAACTAATTGTTGCAGTTCTAAAACTATTTCCAACAGAATATCTATGACTTTGATCATGCAGGTTAAATCCGAAATCTGCCTTAAGACTATCAAAAACAGTTTTTAAAATTATAGCTTCCGGACATTGCAAACGCGATGCATCACGATTCAAATCAATATCATAAAAATTTCTTCGCTTAAATCTTTCAGCACCATCAGGGTTTACCATTGGTAAAAAGTATAGTGTTACTCTTTCAAACAATGCTGAACAAAATTCTTTGTTTACAGGATCGCTGATGAAATTAAAAATATCAAACAATGCTGCAGTAGCAGTTGGTTCATCACCGTGCATTTGGGACCACATAAAAATTTTGGTTTTCCCTTTGCCGACAGTGATAAGTTTTAGTTCTCTTCCTTCAACAGATTTACCGACAACTTTAACTGTAAATGCTTTTTCATGTTTAAGCTTTTCAATAAGCGGAGTTATATCTGAATGTTTAAATCTTCTGTGAGTTAAACTATTTTCCTTATATCGATCGTAAGATTGATATAAATGCTGTTCAAAATCATAATTTTGTGACATAATGTTTTCTGAGATTATTATTGTTAAGACTAAGAGAAGTGTTTTCATATTTTGATATTTTTGTTCAGTTAACTAAAAATTTATTTAACCTTTGGAAAATTTACCATGCAAGAAAACAAATTGAAAATAGATTCTTCAATTCCTGGTTTTTCTTTACTTGGAGTTGATGATAAAACTTACAGCTTAAATGATTTTTATGATAAGAAAATTTTAATTGTAATCTTTAGCTGCAATCACTGTCCATATGTGCAGGCGTATGAAGACAGAATAATGGAATTGCAGAGTGAATTTGAAAAAGACGGTGTGCAGATTATTGCAATAAACTCTAATGATGATGTAAAGTACCCAGATGACTCATTTGATGAAATGAAGAAAAGAGCAGCCGCAAGAGAATTCAACTTTCCGTATTTAAGAGATGAAACGCAGGAAGTTGCTAAAGCATTTGGCGCAACACACACTCCGCAGATTTTTCTTTTTGACAGTGATAGAAAACTAAAGTACGAAGGTAAGATTGATGACAACTGGCAGGAATCTGAAAAAGTTAAATCTGCTTATTTGAGAGAAGCAATTTTAGAAGTGCTAGGTAATAAAGAAGTTTCTGATCCCGAAACTTTTTCTATTGGCTGCACGATTAAATGGAAGTGAAATATTCCTTTTATATGTATTTGAGCTGAAATAGAATGTATTAGATTTACATAAGGAATTTAGTTATTTGTTGAGCCTAATTATTTGTTAGTTTTATGATCAAATTGAAGGGATATTTGAATTATGAAATCTTTTAGAATTAGTATCATATTATTATCTATACTTCTTCCTCTCTTATCAATTTCTCAAGGTTGTAATTCAAATTCAACAGAACCATCAGATTCAGACACTACTCACTTTGTTATCAAACCACAACACGATATACCTTGGCCGACTTTAGGTCAAACAGCATGGCCTAAAGCTCTGCACGATGCGCAATGCACTGGAAGAAGTTCCTTTAGCGGACCAGCAAACGGGAGAATTAAAACCACAATTCTTTTAGGTGCATTTCAAACTGATCCAGTGATGGGACAGGATAGTGTTTTTTATATTGTGGCAGATTCCAGCCTGTTAGCATATTCACTAAATGGAACACTTATCTGGAAATCGTATATAGGAGTTTTCGCAGGTGGTGCAATGAATTATTCGCCACCAATGATTATCGGAAATGGAATTATTCTGGTTGGAACAAACAACGGTATTTCAGCATACAATAAAAATGGAACAATTCTATGGCAAACGCAACTTAATGGAGGTGTTCTGCTCAAGTCTTGCGCTATTGGTCTAGATGGAAATATTTATACAATTTCAAGTGCCGGAACATTGTATGCAATAAATCAATCAGGAAATATTATTTGGCAGTGCAACGCACCGGTGGGATACTTCATTTGGGGTGAGATGACAACTATTTGTTTTTCCCCCGATGGAAGTCGTTTTTATGTTGGAGGAAGTACAGCAGAACAATCTCTTTATGTTTTAAATACTAATGGTGACATACTTAGATCCGATTCAATTGGTGGAAGACAATTAGGTGCCATTAGTGTTGATGTGGATGGTAACGTTTATTCTTATTTCGATCAAGATCTTGTGTCTATTTCTCCAACCGGGAATGTACGTTGGCGAGTTCCAGATGCAGGTTCAAATTGGAATGTAGTAATTGACCCCAATGGAAACATTGTATATTTATCAAAAGGTAAACTTATTTTGGTTGATAACGATGGTAAAGAACGTTGGAATGTTTCTGTTGGTCAGACTGACTATTGGACTCACCTTATTTGTGATGCCCAGGGAACTATCTTTATTGAAACATCAAGTGATGGTGCAAATTATGATGTTCAAGCAATAAGTAATTCAGGAAAATTACTCTGGACAGTTTCATTACCAGCTCATTCTAAAGAAGGTGGGCCTAGCTTAACGCAAGAAGGATATCTTTTGTTTCCACATGTTGGAATTCCGCCACCAAGAGGAATGTATGTTATAGAATGAAGAACTCGTATTTTTTCTATTGGCTGCACGATTAAGTGAAAGTGATGATAAAAATAATTTTAAATTTGTAGGGATCGGACTCCTGTCCGATCCGCATATAAATATCAAAGCACACGGAACGAACGGGAGTTCGTTCCCTACAAACACATTTTTTTCTTTAATGAAGTATTATCATTTTTCTAGATATACTGCTGTTATTTGTGCTAATGCGATAAATATAAATTCCGCTTGCAAGACCAATTGAGTTAAATCTTATCCTATATGTTCCTTCATCTTTGACCTCATCTAAAAGTGTGCGGACTTCTCTTCCAAGTATATCAAATACTTTTAAGGTGATTTGATCCCGCTGCGGAAGTCCAAAAATTATTGTTGTCTCGGGATTGAATGGATTAGGAAAAT
>CALLZX010000044.1 GCA_937858935.1 uncultured Ignavibacteriales bacterium
GGCAAAAGTCCCGGCATCATTTCAACAACAGAAACTTTTGTGCCGAGTGCTTGATAAACAGATCCAAGTTCAAGTCCAATATATCCGCCGCCAACAACTAAAAGTGATTTTGGAATTTCGGGAAGATCAAGTGCAGATGTTGAGTTAAGTAATCTTTTGGATTTAATATCCAAAGAAGGAATTGTTGCGATAACAGATCCGGTTGCAATAATAGCTTTTTCAAAAGTATGTTCGATAGTTTGTCCATCAACTTTTTCAATCTTTAAAGTTGATGAGTTGATAAAACTTCCTCTGCCTTGAATGAAATTAATCTTTCTTTGTTTGGATATTTGGCCAAGTCCGCTTGTAAGTTTGTCTACAACTTTATTTTTAAAGTCACGAAGTTTGTTTATATCAATCTTTGGTGCACCGAATTCAATTCCCCAATTCTTTGCTTCCTCCGCTTCGTGAATTAGTTTTGCAACATGCAGCAAAGCTTTTGATGGAATACATCCGCGGTAAAGACAAACTCCGCCGGGATTTTTATCAAGATCAATAAGTGTTACATCCATTCCAAGATCAGCAGCAAGAAAAGCAGCGGCATATCCACCTGGTCCACCACCGATAACTGTAAGTTTTATTTTTTCACTCATTTTAAATTCCTTTAAGAGAATACAACGCGGATGACACGGATTTAACGGATTAACACTGATCAGCGAAAACCCACGTGATCTGAGTTATCCGTGTTCTATTGGTTTATAATAATCTAAGAGGCTGCTCAAGTGCTTCAACAACAAACCTTAAAAATCTTATTGCATCAGCACCATCAATAATTCTATGATCATACGACAATGATAATGGCAACATTAATCTTGGTTCAAAAACTCCGTAACCATTCCAAACTGGTTCAAAATTTCCTCGTGATACTCCAAGGATTGCAACTTCTGGTGAGTTAACAATTGGAGTAAAATATGTTCCACCGATTCCACCAAGATTTGATATTGTAAAACTTCCGCCTTGCAAATCATCCAGCCCGATTTTTTTACTGCGGGCTTTTTCTGCAAGTGCATTCATATCAACAGAAATTTCCGTTAAAGATTTTTTATCAGAATTTTTAATTACAGGGACGATCAATCCAAATTCGGTATCAACTGCAACACCGATGTTAAAATAATTCTTATAAATAATTTCCTTCTTTTCCATATCAATACTGGAATTGAATTGAGGAAATTTTTTCAATCCTTCAACAATTACTTTAACAAGAATCGCGGTAACGGTTAACTTTACTTCTGAGTTTTTATTCAACTCTTTTCTTGTTTTCTCAAGCAAAGTAATATCAGCTTTATCAAACTGTGTAACATGAGGAATTGTTGCCCACGCATAGCTAAGATGATCTGCTGTCTTCTTACGGATGTTTGTCATCTCAACTTTATTAACTGAACCAAACTTTGTGAAATCAGGAAGAGATTCGGATTTTATATTTAATCCTGTTCCGCCACTTGATGAATAAGACTCGTGTAATTTCTTGGAGAACGCTTTAACATCATCCATAGAAATTCTGCCGTTTGGTCCTGTACCGGGAACTTTATTTATATCAACGCCAATTTCTCTTGCAATTCTTCTTACTGATGGAGCTGCAGGTGCTGCACCTTTTAAAATTGGCGGCTGATTATCAAGCTCAGATGCCTGTATACTCGGTCGTTCACCTGTTGGAATTGTTTCTTTTTTTGCTTCAACTTTTTGGGATTCTGTAATTTCTTCTTTCTTAACTTCAACTTGCTTTGATTCTTCTGCAACCACACCTGTCTCAACCTTAATTACAACATCACCGACTTTTGCTTTACTTCCTGCTTTAACTAAAACTTCAACAACTTTTCCAGCAATTGTAGTTGGGACTTCTATTGTAGCCTTATCAGTTTCGATCTCAAGTATTGCCTGGTCGGATTCAATAATATCACCAACTTTAACCAAAACATTTACAACATCTGCAGAAGGTATATTCTCTCCCAAATCGGGTAAATGAAAATCTACTATTTCTTTCCTCCCTGATGCCTTTGCTTGTGCATTTGCCTTGTATTCAACTTCAGGTTCAGTTTTTACCTCTGAAGTCTTAGATTCAATTTTCTTATCACTCTTATTCTTATCTTTAATCTCAGCAGCTTTCCCGCCTTCATCAACAATCATTACAACCGAACCAACTTTTACTTTATCACCAGACTTAACAAATAATTTTGTGATTGTTCCCTCAATAGTAGAAGGAACTTCTATTGTTGCTTTATCAGTTTCAATTTCAATAATTGCCTGATCTACTTTTACATGATCACCTTCTTTAACAAGAACATTTGCTATATCAGCAGATTCTATGTTCTCGCCAAGTTCCGGTAATTTAAATTCTGTTGCCATTATAAATTCCTGGTTTTCTTTCCGGGTTTCTTCACTCAAAAAGTTCTTACACAGAGAACCTCAGAGATTTCACAGAGAACCACGGAGTTATAAAATGTATCTTTTTATTCCGTCTTTTAATCTTAAAACATTAAAGTTGATTAGTAGTCCTAGTTTTTTATCAGCAAACTTTAAATATGTAAGAATCTGCGCTTCATGAACTGGATTAAATTCATCCACTGTTTTTAATTCAATTACAATTTTGTCTTCAACTATTAAATCAGCTCGATAACCACAATCAAGT
>CALLZX010000045.1 GCA_937858935.1 uncultured Ignavibacteriales bacterium
GATTGTTTATGTTTTTAAAAATGCAGACGAATCGGTTACTAATATGATAAAATACTTTATGCGTGATGGTAATAAATTCCGGACAGAGTATATTTCAACAATTGAATATGATATAACCGCCAACACAGAATCTTCTACTGATTTAAGTAATGATTCCATCAACAATATTAACAGCACCGCACAATTAAGTGCTAACCCTATCTCCATTCCCGAACCGCACACAATTGAAATTTTAAGAAATGATAAAAAACTTGTTTGGTCTTTAGACCCCTCATTTAAAGATTATAGAGAAGTTCCTCTGAGACAAGAATCGTGGGAACACATACTCACAAATATTTTTATCAGCGATTTTCATGATTTTAAAAAAACCGGAGAAACTACTCTGTTAAATTACTCTTGTGATATTTATGAAAATATTCAAAAAGTGAAAGAGGACAATTGGAAAAACATTGCTTATGTTTCTCACGATCTGGGTGTTATTATGAAGACAGAACTCTGGCAAAATGGCAAGTTAATTCAGATTATGGCAGCTACAGAATTTAATATGGACAAACCGGCATTATCATTGTTTGAGATTCCTGTAACATATATAAAGTATGAAAGCAATGAGTAAGAAGTTATTGAAGTTGCGCAAAAAATCAACTGGGGTTTGTTTCAGTATCTCAAAACAATAAACCAATGAAATATCGAAAAGAATCTAAAAAGTATAATTATAACAAATCATAGGAATGTAAAAATGAAAATCATATTTCAATTTCTGTTAGTGTGTGCGGTATTAATAATAACACCAGCAAATATCTTTGCACAAGAAGGCAACAAAATAAATTCTAAGTACGATTTTATTCCAGGTGAAAAAGTTATTTTCTTTGATGACTTTACAACAGAAAGTGTTGGTGATTTTCCTGTTCAGTGGAATACTAGTGCAAGCGGTGAAATTGTAACAACAAGTGATTTTCCGGGTAACTGGTTTCAATTAACTAAGGGCGGCTTTTTTATACCCGAAGCCCATGAAAAGTTTACAGACAATTTTACAATTGAATTTGACTTCTTACCCTTAACCAATTATGATTCAGAATATATGGTGAGCCTAGACTTTTTTTTGGTATCCGGTACATTAAGCAATCCTGATGAAGGTGGTGCTATCCCTGGTAAAGCAGGAATTAAAATAACCACTTCATATGAGGAGATATTATGGGTCAACTATTCTGAAAAGGATGAGGGTTATAAAGATGAGGGTAAGAGTTCGTTTGCATTTAAAACAGGAGAGAAATATCACGTGGCTTTTTGGGTGCAGAAACAACGTGTAAGAATGTACGCCAATGAGACTAAGGTGCTGGATTTGCCACGTGGAATAAGAGCTGATTACAGTTACAATATTTTCAGAATACAAACAACTGACGAAATAAGTCCACTCATAAGTAATTTTAGAATTGCTGCCGGCTTGCCAGATATGAGAAACAAATTATTAACTGAAGGAAAGTTAATTTCTTACGGCATTACGTTCGATGTTAACTCAGATAAAATTAAATCGGAATCTTTTGCAACGATTAAAGAAATTGCACAGGTATTAAAAGATAATCCAACAGTAAAAATTAAAGTTGTGGGTCATACGGATTCCGACGGCGATGATAAATCAAATCTTGATCTTTCAAAACGTCGCTCTGCTTCAGTTAAGAATTCTTTAGTAACAGATTTTTCAATTGATGAAACAAGAATTGAAACTGACGGCAAGGGCGAATCAGAACCAATTGCTAAAAATGATTCTGCTGTTAACAAAGCAAAGAACCGAAGAGTAGAGTTTTTAAAACTTTGATGTTCAACGATTATCTTTTTTTGAATCGGGGCTTAAAGAGAAATTTAATTCTGAAAGGATTATGATGAAAATTTTTGCACAAATAGGATTAGTATTATTCTTTTTGTTTGTCAATCAGATATATGCTCAATCCGATTTTATAGAAGCATATTATAGTATTACTGTAAATGATTCAACAACACATCCTTATGCTGATAAAAAAGATCCTGAATATGAATTAGGTATTACAAAGATCTCTGGTTTTATGACAGTGGAAGTTATGAAACATCGCCTCGAGAGATATATTAAAGACCCCAAAACAAGAAGGGAGTGTGGACCAACGGAGCATTGTGCGGTTATGGGAGGAAACTCACATCTTGTAAAATATGAAAACGCCGATTTTTCAAAACCTTCTTTAGAAAAAAAATATCCTGTAGTGGTTCTAAAACAGAGGAAAGCAATGGGTTATAGGATCGACAAAAAAGGAAATGAAATATTTACGTGCACTTATATATCTTCTGCTTCGGGCAATAATGATTTAGATAGACTGGTTATTGAAGTTAAATCTTTTATGGCGCCATTTGGTATGTTACAACCGCTCAATCCATCCTATGTAATATGGATAGCGCCTACCGGAGGACTTCGTCATGTTGAAGGCGAAGGAAATGCCTATTCTTGGGATGATTACGAATGCAGACTAAAACCTTATAACACTCCAAATTTTATTGATTTTTCTGCTGTCACCTTTATGCCTGATAAGGATTTGGCTGAATCGGAAAGATGTACGCCTTTATTGATCACTAATTATAAATTGTTTGATAAGTTTATGTTGAAGAATTCAAATAAAAAATACATCGTTGAATCTAAAGGCAGTTACTATAGTAAAGACGAAAACTATGGGGGCGAATTTTTTAGAAATATTGAAATAAAAATCATTTTTAACCAACCTTATTTTGAATTAGCGCCATTGGAGCCGGTAATTGTTGAGAATGATGGAGAATTTGAATTAGCACCACTTGAACCTTATAATCCGGA
>CALLZX010000046.1 GCA_937858935.1 uncultured Ignavibacteriales bacterium
GAAGCATTAAAAGTTACTTGATAATTACCCGCAGGTTTTTCTTCGTTAACTAAAAGTGCAATTTCATTTCCAAGAATATCATAAACTTTAAGCTGCACTAATTGCCGGCTCCTTATCGAATACTTAATACTTGTGCTTGGGTTAAAAGGATTAGGATAGTTCTGAAATAGTTTATATGAGTTACTCATTAATGGCTCGTCAACAGACGATATTAAACTGCTATCATAACAAATTGCAATTGCATAACCAGAGCCATGGTTTCCGTTAAACAAAAGTGTTTTAATCATTGTATCAATAGGGGAACAATAAAATCCCATCTGCTGTGTCCAAAATAATCTTTTATCAAATGGATTGATGACGATGGATAAAGAGCTGACATCAGTTATAACTGTATCTATATCTGATCCATCTAAATTTGCTTGCATTATCCAGTGAGCAAAAAGTCCCGAATCAGTCCAATAAATTTTATCCGATATAACATCAATGTCCCTGGGAGCACTTAAATAAAACATACTATTGCTTATTATAAGCTCCTTGTTAGTTCCATTTTTATTCATTCGCATAATTCTGTCATAACCGCCGTTATTCGATTCAGCCCAGTATATTTTTCCGTGTTCATTGTCCAAAGCAATTCCGTGGATATCTATATACGTATAAGAACTATAGTAAAGTGTATCCACGCCTGAGTTCTGAATATCCATATCGGCAGAAACAATCATTTCATAACCCCATGTACTAGAAGCCCAATAAATTCGCCTGTTAAACAAATCTAATTCCATATCATTAACACCAACAACATTATTAACAACTTCAGTAAGCCCGGTTCCATCAACATTTACTCTATATAAAATATGAACCGTATCACCGACTGCAAAATATATTTGTTTGGGATTTGAAACGGAGTCTAGTGCAATAGCACGAGTTGATTTTAAATCTGATACAATATCAAATATACCTGTACCGTCACAATTTGCAGATTGAATGTAAGATTTCATTCCAGTATCACATACCCAAAATATCTTTGGCAGTTTTTGTGCGGCGCAGATAGACGCAATAATGATTATTAAAAAGATTACTAGAACAAACCTAAAAGTTTTCATAAAACCTCCGGTAATAAAAAGCAAATAGTTTAATTAATATTAAACTTCAGGAGAGTAATCAGCGGGCAAACTTGGGTATGTAACTGTAACAATACTCTACATTTTTGCTCTCCTGTAGTAGAGATAAAATTACTAAGCATAAATTTGCATTAATTTTTTACAATGTCAAAAACTATCGGTTTGCAGTTGGCAAGTAATAATAGATGTGAAGTATATTTCTTAAAGATCTGAGTGTACAGAAAACGATATTAATAAAATAAAAAATTGACAGTCGGATTCTATACATCTAGCCCCCGCTATTATACGATATTATATTATTTGTGCTTTAGATGCTTCAAGATAATCTACTTTATAAGCTTCAATAAATTCATCAACACCTTCGGGCGATAAAAAATTTAATAATTCAATTATAGAATTATCAACGCTGTAATTTTCATCCCATATAATGCCGGCAGATTCAAATTTGCTAACTGCATAATCTGCAAGATGCAATATTGCTGTAAGAAAATTATTTTCTTTAGAGTTGCCAGGTCGATGATGATATTGTAATGCATCAGAAAGAACAGAAGGAAGTTGCCATTTATCAGTTAGAAACTCGCCAATTTCCTGGTGAGATAATCCCAAAACTTTATACTCGGATTCTAAAAATGTAGTTTTATTCTGTGCAGAGTAACCTGCAATTTGAAGAAATTCATTGGATAGATACTCATGTATAATTAGTATTCCCATATCATGCAGCATACCAGCAGTAAAACCATCGCCCTCAAAGTTAAATCCCAGATCCTTTGCCATTCTTTGCGTGAGTATTCCAACAATCATAGAATGGTTTAAAAATTTATCGGGATTAAAATATTTATCCGATTTCATTTTCATGGTTGCAGCCATCCGGATTGAGGTAACGATTGATTTTATCTCCCGCATTCCAAGCATTATAACAGCCGTACTTATGTTGGTAACGTTTCTCCTTAATCCGTAAAGAGGGGAATTTGCAACTGACAGAACCTTCAATGTTAATGATGGATCCTTTTCAATTAATGTTGTTACCTTTTTTGCAGATATAGTTTGCGAATTAAATAATTGTGAAATTTCCTGAAGCACTCTTGGTATAGGAGGAAGGGTAGTAACTGTTTGCAGTTGCTTTAAAATATCTTCCGCTTTGTATAAACTATTAGTTTGTTGATCATCCATAAAAAAATATTCCACAGAAAATTATTTTAATAATTATTCCCTACCAAAAAATAGTCAAATCAAAAATTCATATCAACGGAAAGGTTACTATGAATCAAATATTTGCACTTTAATTTGATAAATAGACAATTAGGCTTTGGGTAAGTTTAAGTATTTACGTAATCTTTCGCTGCACAATTGTCTATAATCCTTACTGAACTAGAAAGAATGAGAAAGTGTTAACAGTGAATTTAATGACTCGAGGAAAATAGCTTTCGAAAAAAATAATAAAAGTACGCAAAAGCTTAAAAAGTCACGCGCAAGTGAGCTTTTTAATTGGGTACAAATTTTTGACTAAAAAATATTTTTAAAAATTTTGTCCCTTTCCATACTTTCACTTCACTAATAATTATCTAATCCAAAATTAAAAATAAAAAAGGAAAGCTATGGACTTTAAAAGAATTCTTTTATCCGTTTTTCTGTTTTCAACTTCGGTCTTATTTATATCTTGCTCTGAAGATGAAACTACCGCACCACCCACAAGCACCGCTTTAACGGCAAATTTTAGTGATATAAAAGCTAAAGTATTTGTTAATTGTACTGGTGCACAGTGTCATTCCTCAGCAGGCAACGCTGGCGGACTTGTATTAGAATCAAATGTTGCATTTAATAATTTGGTTGGTGTGCAAAGTGCGCTATTTCCGCAATTTAAAAGAGTTGAGGCTGGTAGCAGCACAAACAGTATTCTAATAAAAATTTTACGGGGTGAAGTATCACCGCAAATGCCATTTAACGGAACACCTTTACCAGCAGCCGCAATTGATAGTATTGCTAGGTGGATTGATAATGGTGCTTTGAATAATTAGGAAGATAGCAGTAAAATTTTAGAATTTAGTCCTGGGAAATCAGGACTTTTTTATTTAATAATAGAATACCCTTCATTTCAAATAAATCACAAATTAGTTCTTCTATTTAAATTTGAGTGTCACTCCTTATATCAGTAATTTTAACCATTATTATTCAACTCATATTTAAAGCTGATGGACGAATTTAAAGACGATTATCAAAAAGAAGAACAACCTGTTGAAATTCTAACTATTGTTAAAGAACATGATCCGGACTACGATCCAGATAATGATTTGGAATTTCAAGTTTCACCGGTTGCTGCAGCATTTATTGGCTTGGCAGGTGCATTTTTTCTTTACCAGATAGTTGGATCAATACTTACCGTTTTAATTTTAGGAATGGATCTTGAATCTGTTCCGGTTAATAGCCTCCGTTTGATGACGATGGCAGGACAAATACTTTTTATAATGCTGCCCGCATTGCTATTTGCAAAATGGATTTACTCTGATGTTGGAAAAATTATCCGAATACGAAAACCCAATCTTAAAGAATTGGGATTGTTTACAATTGGAATTGTTGTTCTCACTCCGCTCTTACAAAGTTATTTATATATTCAGAATTATTATTTAGAAGCTTTTGCAAAAAGCTCATCATTTATAAATTCTGCAAAAAGCTTTTTTGATTCTTTGAATGAAATGGTTGAAAAAACTTATAGTAATCTTCTCTCAGCATCCAACATATTTGAACTTTCACTTGTTGTGGTTGTAGTTGCAGTTGTACCTGCTCTATCCGAAGAAACTATGTTTCGTGGTTTTATCCAGCGCAGTTTTGAATTAAAGTATAAAAAATATGCTGGTCTAATAATTACTGCTATATTTTTTAGTCTTTACCACTTTAATCCATACGGATTTATTCCATTATTTGTTCTTGGGGCTTTCTTTGGATTTGCAGCATTCAAAAGTAAAACATTGCTAATACCAATGTTCTTACATTTTCTCAATAATTTTTCAGCAGTTTCTCTTTATCATATTATTGGCGATGATGAATTAATTAAATCCGACGGATCCGTAAATTCTGATGAACTTTCTTCTTATGTTATGATGTTCTTTGCTTTAATTCTTTTATTTATAGGTTTGATAATCGTGATAAATAAGTATTACTCTTCAAAACAATTATTAAAGGAGGAATGATTATGCCCTACTGTCCAAATTGTATTTACGAGTATGTTGATGGTGTTAAAGTATGTCCGGATTGTGGTGCTACATTAGTTGATAAGCTAATAGATCACGATTGGGTTATAGTTTATACATCAGATCAACTGTATGATGTGCAGATGATGAAGGATGCGCTTGAAAGTGCAGAGATTCAAGCTACAATCTTATCGCAAAAAGACAGCAGCTTTCCTGCAACGGGAGATCTTGCAGTTATAAAACTTCTTGTTAAAAGCGAGGATGCTGATTCTGCATTAAACTTTATTAAGGAATTGGAAAATACTAAGCCTGAAGAAGAGGACTAATGGCTTTGGGAAATACAGCAATTAGAATTTTGGTTTCTGTTTTTGCTATTCCGGCACTGGTTTTACTCTCATACTTTGGCGGAGTATATTTTTTAAGCTTTGTATTAATCATTGCCGGAATTTCATTCTATGAATATTCTGTTATGGCAAAATTAAAGGGAGCAAATGTTAATGTTAATTTTGGTTTATTTGCTATAATCTTTTTGATTTTAAATCAATATAGATTTTTCTTTGGTCAGTATAATTTTCTAATAGGCTTTTTTGTAATTCTCCTTCTTTTTGAATTGTTCAGAAATAATGGATCTGCAATACAAAATCTTGGTGCAACTTTACTAGGTGTTTTTTATATGGGAATTTTCGGAAGCACATTAATTGGTATTAGAGAATTCTACCCAAACATAAATGGAATGTATTATCAAGGTGGATATTTAATAATTTCAATTTTTGCTACGATTTGGATCTGTGATTCAGCTGCATTCTTTGGCGGAACAGCGCTTGGCAAACACAAATTATTTCCGCGCGTAAGTCCAAAAAAAAGCTGGGAAGGTGCAATTTTTGGATTTGTATTTGCAATCCTTGCAATGATATTAGCAAAGAATATTTTACTTGATTTTTTATCAATTAAAGATGCAATTGTAATCGGATTCATAATTGGAACATTTGGTCAAATTGGTGATCTTACCGAATCATTGTTAAAGCGAGATTCGGGAGTTAAAGATTCTTCAAATTTAATCCCGGGTCATGGCGGAATCTTTGACCGATTTGATTCATTATTGTTTTCGTCTCCAATTATTTATTTATACTTAACACATTTAGCTTGATGATTCCGGAAAAGAAATTATGAGCGGAAAAGTTTCTGTTATAACTCTTGGTTGTTCAAAAAACACTGTTGATTCTGAAAGATTAATGAAACAGATTCAGTTGAACAAAATAGGATTAGTTGATGATCCGAATAAAGCTGAGACCGTTATTATTAATACTTGCGGATTTATTGAGGCCGCAAAAGAAGAATCGATCAATACAATTCTTGAAGCTGTTGCTATGAAAAACAGTGGTAAAATAAAAAAAGTTATTGTCGCAGGATGTTTATCAGAGAGATATAAAGAAGATTTATTAAAAGAAATTCCTGAAGTTGATGTTTATTTTGGAACGGAGAATTACGATGGTATAATTAAAGAACTTGGCGGTAATTTAAAAAAAGAATTACTTGGCGAACGATTATTAACAACCCCATCCCATACTGCCTATCTAAAAATTTCAGAGGGATGCGATCATCCTTGTTCTTTCTGTGCAATACCTTTAATGCGCGGTTTGCACAAATCAAAACCAATGGATGAGTTAATTCGTGAAGCAGAATTTCTTGTAAAAAATAACACAAAAGAATTAGTACTGATAGCACAAGACACAACGGATTACGGAAAAGATATTTATGGCAAAAATAATATTTCCGAACTTCTAAGAAAGCTTAGTGAGATTGAAGGAATCGAGTGGATAAGATTAATGTATGCCTATCCATCAAAATTTCCTGATGAATTGATTGAGGAGATAAAAACAAATCCCAAAGTTTGTAAATATGTGGATATACCATTACAACATATTTCCGATGATGTTTTGAAGTCAATGAGAAGGGGAGTAACCGCAGCAAGAACCAGAAAATTATTGCATAAACTTCGCAAAGAAATTCCGGATATTACAATTAGAACCACATTTATTGTTGGATATCCAAACGAATCTGAAAAAGATTTTAAAGAACTTTGTGATTTTGTTCGTGAAATAAAATTTGATCGTATAGGGACTTTTACTTTTAGTGTTGAAGAAAACACATCAAGTTATATTCTTGGCGATCCTGTTTCTGAAGAAGAAAAAGAAAAAAGAAAAAATATTCTGATGGAAATTCAAAAGGATATTTCTCTTGAAAAGAATGAGTCTTTTATCGGAAAAAAACTAAGAGTATTGGTTGAATCTGTTGAAGGTGATTTCTTTGTTGGACGGTCATACAGAGATGCACCGGAAGTGGATGGTGAAGTTTTAATAAATAAAAGCAGTAGCAAAATAAAAATCGGTAAGTTTTACGATGTTGTAATTAATGATTATGATGAGTATGATTTATTCGGTGACATTTTGTTAAAAGAAGGGAAAGAGAAATGAAAAAAATATTTTTAATCCTTATTTGTTTATTCTTAAATAAAACTGGAATTGCTCAGGATAATCCTGGCAATCAAAGCAAATTAAATGTAAAAGATGCTGTCTATTATCAGGACTTTGTAAATATGGCATCGGATAAACCAGGACATTCACGAGTTGATGTTTATATTCAGGTTCCATACAAAAATGTTCAGTTTGTAAAATCCAGCCAGGGGTTTACGGCCAAGTATTCTATAACTGCTTCTGTGTTTGATAGTTCTAAGAAAAAATTAATTGTTGAAAAAACCTGGAATGAAACCATTAATGTAATTGATTTTAATATGGCAAGTTCTAAAGAAAATTATAGTCTGAGTAAAAGATCATTTGATCTTGCCCCTGGAGTGTATTCTGTAAGAACCTTGCTACAGGATAAAGATTCCAAGCAGGAAGCAATTGGCGAAAATATTTTTACAGTTAAAACTTATGACCAGAATATTTCTTTAAGTGACATTTTACTTATATCGAAATCTGAAAATTCTCAGGGGAAAAATGAAATTATACCAAATATTAGCCGGAACTTTCCTTCTGCAAAGACCAGAATTAAATATTATTTTGAAGTGTATGTAAAAGATTCGATAGATACCAAATGTAAATTTGAATATACTGTACTGAATTCAGAAAAAAATATTATTCATAAAGAAGCTGAAGAAAGATATTTAAAAACCGGCAGCAATAAGGTTCTATTTACATTGCAGGAATTTCCATTTGATCTTGGAGTATACTCATTAGTTGCTGCAATTGTTGATTCAAATGGAGCCTCAATCGTCAGTACTGCAAAATCTTTTTATTCACATTGGAAAGGCCTGCCATCATTAGTAAATAATATTGAAAAAGCGATTTCGCAAACAGTTTATATTGCTTCTCCGGAAGAACTGGATTACATGGAAGAAGGTGAAACTATTCCCGAGAAAACAAAAAGATTTTTAGAGTTTTGGAAGAAAAAAGATCCTTCGCCCAACAATGATGAGAATGAAATATTTGATGAATATTTCAGAAGGATTGGTTATTCAGATGAGAATTTTTCAAACTATATTGAAGGCTGGAGATCTGATCGTGGCATGGTATATACTATACTTGGCGCACCGAATAATGTAGATAGACATCCATTTGAATATAATACTAAACCTTATGAGGTTTGGGAATATTATGATTTGAATAGAAGTTTTATTTTTCAGGACCAGACAGGTTTTGGTGACTATAGATTAATTACACCATTAACTGGCGATCTTTATCGTTACAGATATTAATAACATTCTTAAATCATGATTCTAATAATTACCCTCAATCCTCTTTTAGAAAGAAGATTTACTTACGAACAAATTAAATCTGGAAGTGTTAACAGAAATGCTGAGACAAGAATTTTTGCAGGCGGAAAAGGAATTAATGTAAGTCGCCAATTAAAAAAGTTTGGTTTAAAATCTTACAACTATCTTTTTTCAGGAGGAACAAATGGAAAGATTCATCGTGATGCATTAAAAAACGAAGCTCTGGATTTCACATTTGTATCAACAAAATCAGAAACAAGACATGCAGCAGTAGTTATATCGGAAAAAGATAAAATAACTTCATCCTTCTTTTCAGAAGACCCAATAATATTACAAACCGAAGTTGATGAATTCAAATTAAAACTCGATAAGATGATTCAAAATTGTGAAATTGTAATATTCTCAGGTAGTTCTCCATCAATTGAAACTGATTCAATTATTCCTTATGGTATTGAGCTAGCAAACAAGTATGATAAAGTTTCGATATGTGATACTTACGGAAATCATCTGAAGAGTTGTGTAGATGCGGGGCCTACAATGATCCATAATAATCTTTCCGAGATTATTAAATCATTTAATTTTAACATAGAAAATGAAAAATCGATTATTGAATTTTTGAACCATCTCTATCATAAAAACATCAAGCGAGTTTATCTAACAAATGGGAGCAATAATTTTTACGCTTCTAATTTTGATTACATTTATAAAATTAAACCATTAGCAATTCAGGAATATGATGCAACTGGAAGTGGTGATAGTTTTGTTGCGGGAATTGTGAACGGTTGGATTAATTCTGACTTGTTTGAAGACTCACTAAAATTTGCAACAGCTACTGCTGCTTTAAATGCCGCAACTTTTGATGTTTCTAATGTAAATATTGAAGATGTAATAAAAATTAAAGACAAAGTAGAAGTTTTACCGGTTGGAAAAAAAACGAAGACAATCGATGATTCGCCACGCGAAATTTAGTTTAACTATTATACTTTTCATTTCTTCTTTTATATCAGCACAAAAGCTTAATTCATTTGAAGTGAACGGCAACTTTAATTTTGAAGACTCAGAATACTTAAAATGGTCCGAGCTCAGTATTAACCAGCCTATTTACAATGGGATCCTCGATTCGGTAAAATCTAAAATTGCCAGAAATATTTTAAAGCAGGGCTATTACTTTATAGAATTTAACAATGCAGATTTAATTTTTTCAGAAGATTCAACTCGATTTGAAATAGTTTTAGATATAAATGAAGGTGATCCTGTTATTATAAATAATGTATTTATTGATGGAATAGATACAACTACTGATATTAGTGTCTTCAGACAATTTGAATATCTGAAAAGACAGATATTTATTAAGCATGAACTTGAATCTAATATAGAGAAATTGCTAACAGGATTTGAAAACTCTGGATTTCCATTTGCAAAAATTCAAATAATATCAGTAAATGTTTTTCGTGATTCCATTAATGACGAAAATTTAGCAGATATTTATCTTAAGGTCTTAAGTGGAACTGAAAACAAAATTGATAGAGTTGAAATTCGGGGTAACACATCAACCAAGGACTATGTTATTATTCGTGAACTTCGATTAGAGTCCGGTGAATCATATGTGCAAAATAGAATCGAGGAATTTCCTAATAGATTAAATCGCCTCCGATTTTTTGAACCGGTTCCGATACCCCAATATTTCATTAACTCAAAAAATGAAGGTGTACTGCTTGTAGAAGTAACGGAGAAAAACACCAACAACTTTGATGGAATAATCGGATACATACCTCCAGGCAAAAATGAGAGTTCGGGTTACATTACTGGACTTGTAAATATTTCTTTAAGGAATTTATTTGGCACTGGAAGAGCAGCTTCAATCAGATGGAATAAATATAATAGAGATTCTCAGGAGTTGGATCTAAAATATCTTGAACCTTGGTTTTTGAGTTTTCCGTTAAACATCAATCTTGGTCTTTACCAACGAGTTCAGGACACAACTTATGTTCAGCGCAAGTTTGAAGGTTCATTAGAATATCTTGCAACTGAGGATATATCGGCATCAGTCTTAATAGCCTCAGAGAGTGTAGTGCCAACAGTTAGAGCCATTCCGGTTTTTACAGTTTATAATTCATCTTACATTACAACAGGGGCTAATTTAAAAATTGATACTAGAGATGATCCATACTCACCAACAGAAGGATTACTTTTTATTAATTCATATTCGTTCAGCCGAAAAACAATTAATGGTCCTTCAGAATATATTACTTCAAATCTAAACACATCGGTTGATCTTCAAAGATTCTCATCAAGTTTTTATTTTTTTTATGAATTGTTCTCCCGACAGATTGTGGCAATCGGTGTAAACGCTAGAGAAATGAGAGGATCAACTTTTGAAAACAGTGACCTTTACAAACTTGGAGGCACAAATTCTTTACGCGGATACAGAGAAGAACAATTTTTAGGATCAAGAATATTTTGGTCAAACCTGGAATATCGTGCTTTGTTAACAAGACGTTCATACGGTTTTATATTTTTTGATAGTGGATACTATTTTCGTCCTGAAGAGATAGATAAAAATATTCCTAAATCAGAAGAGTTCCTTTACGGTTTTGGTTTAGGTTTAAATCTGGAAACTGCTCTTGGAGTTTTAAGAGTTAGTTATGCACTTGGTGAGGGCGATACCTTTAGTGATGGCAAAATTCATTTTGGTATTCTAAATGAATTCTAATATTACTTTTCACTAGTTTCACTTTAGATGTTACTTAAATTATTTTAGATCATCATTATTTAATTTTAGATGAGCCTTTTAAAACAAATCATTGCATATATAAAGATAACTCGACCATTAAATGTTGTAATAACATTTTTTGTAGTCGTGGTTGCAATTTTAATTTCACAAAATGAACAAACAGACTTTTATGTAATATTATTGGCTTCGATTACTGCAGCATTGGTTACGGCAGCTGGTAATATTATAAATGATATTTTTGATATAGAAACAGATAAAATTTCTCATCCTAAAAGAGTTTTGGTTTCAGGAAAAATATCTAAAAAAGAAGCCTGGACAGAATACATAATATTAAATAGCATCTCAATTATTATATCAGTATCGCTATCAATAAAACTAATGGTAATAGTACTTACCACAATTATTTTATTATACATTTATTCATCCACATTAAAAAAATTACCTCTTATTGGAAACTTGACAATTGCATTTTTAACCGGGCTAACTTTTATTTATGGCGGATATGCGGCTGGTAATCCAGTTGCTGCAATTGTTCCTGCTGTATTTGGCTTTTTAATTAATTTGATAAGAGAAATAGTAAAGGATATTCTGGATATTGAAGGTGATAATAAACTAAACTACAGAACATTGCCGATCAAATTCGGAATTGATATATCAAAAAAACTAATAATTTTAATAACTTTAATTTTAATTGTATTTACAGTCTATCCATTCTTAACAGAAATATATCATATTGAATATTTTATAATTGTTATGGTATTCGTAAATCCTTTACTGATTCTTTGTTTGAAATTATTATTTAATAGAAAAAAAGCAACTGGAATTACTGTTGTAAGCAATTTGTTAAAACTTACTATGGTTTTGGGTTTAGTTGCAATTTATTTTGGTAAATGAAAAATTTTGATAAAAAATATTTATCTGCTAAGGTAAAATATATTGCAGGAACTGATGAAGCTGGTAGAGGCCCGCTTGCTGGTCCGGTTGTAGCCGCTGCAGTTATTTTACCAAATGATTATTTTGATGAGAGAATAGATGATTCTAAAAAATTATCTGCGTCTTTACGTGAAGAACTATTTAAGATTATTCGTAAAAACGCTTTAGCATTTGGATATACTATAATATCACAAAATAAGATTGATCAGATAAATATTCTTAAAGCATCATTACTTGCAATGAAAAGATCTGTACAAAAATTGAAAGTGCAGCCGCAAATAATTCTTGTTGATGGAAATAAATCATTTTCATATGATGCTGAAGTAATAACTGTGGTTAAAGGAGACTCAAAATCATTATCAATCGCATCCGCTTCAATTATTGCAAAGGTTGTGCGAGATAAAATAATGTTGAAACTTGCAAAAGAATATCCTTACTATGGATGGGAGACAAATAAAGGGTATCCGACAAAAGCGCATATTGAAGCCGTATTAAAATATGGTGCGTGCAAAATTCATAGAAAAACATTTCTTGCAAAAATTTTCGAACGTGCTAATCAAACTGAGTTAACTTTTAATGACTAAGGCGATAAATGGGTGAAAAAAACAAAAGAGATATTGGTAAAGAAGGCGAAGATATCGCTGCTAAGTATCTTGCAGAAAAAGGATTTGAGATAATTACGAGAAATTATCATTACAGTCATGGTGAAATTGATATTATAGCAAACGATAAACAACAGTTAGTTTTTATAGAAGTAAAATCCAGATTAAATCTGGAGTATGGTGAACCTGAATATTCAATCAATCCAAAGAAAATTAAGCAGATAAAAAAAATGGCTGAACTGTACTTGTTTGATAAGGAAATCGAAGAGGTTGATTGCCGTTTTGATGTAGTCGCAATCGTAATTGGAGATAGTTCAAACCCCGTTATAACCCATTATGAAAATGCTTTTTATTAAAGTAAATATGATATGCTTCACAAATAACCTAAAACGCTAAATATTATTCCTAAATTTTTCTTAGTTTGAATTCACCAATTAAAAAACTTATTCAAAAATATTATAATCCATAATGAAAAATTCTAAAACTTCTATACCTAAAGCCAGTAAAATGGAAAAACGGCTAACAGAATTTTTAGAGATGATTGCTGGGCTATGGCAGTTTCAGTGGCAATTCTTTAAACAGATTTTTGTTCCACCATACGAAATTGAACAAATCCGCAAGCATATGGATGAACTTGGCATAAAAACTCTTCCAATCGTTAGTGTAACAGGATTTATTATTGGGCTGGTTATTACTATGCAAATGCATCCTGTTATGGTAAGATTTGGTGCGGAAGCATTTCTACCAGGTTCAGTTGGAATTTCAATCGTAAGAGAATTAGGACCTGTAATTACTGCATTAATATTTGCCGGTAGAGTTAGTTCGGGAATTGGTGCAGAGCTTGGTTCGATGCGTGTTACTGAACAGATCGATGCTATGGAGGTCTCAGGTGTTAACCCGTTCAAATATTTAGTTGTTACAAGAATTTTTGCATGTACTTTTATACTTCCTATACTAACTGTTTATGTTATATTTATTGCTTTTATTGGGTCGTTTATTGCAGTAGTGCTAGTACAGAATATGTCTTATATCTATTACCTGGATTCTGTAATTGCAAGTGTTGAATTTGGAGATGCTATTCCTGGAATTCTAAAAACTTTTGTATTTGGTTTTATTGTAGGAATAGTTGGCTCTTATAAGGGATATACAGCAACAAACGGAACAGAAGGCGTTGGTAAAGCTGCAACTACTGCAGTGGTTGTTTCATCCCTAATGATTTTAATTTTTGATATGGTGCTTGTAAAAGTAACTTTATGGTTATGGCCAACTATCTGATTGAAATGAAATGAATATTGTTGTTGATATAAAAAATGTATCTAAGGCTTTTGGTTCGCATGTTGTCCTTGACAATGTTTCTCTCAAAGTTGAAGAAGGGGAAAACATGGTTGTGTTTGGACAGAGCGGAACCGGAAAAAGTGTTCTGTTAAAATGCATGGTAAGATTATTAGAGCCGGATTCAGGTGAAATTTATATTGAAGATACTAATGTTCTCAATTTATCTCCAAAGGAACTAAATAATGTTCGAAAGCATCTGGGATTTTTATTTCAGGGTGCAGCTTTGTATGATTCTATGAGTGTTAGAGAAAATCTCGAGTTTCCTTTAATCAGGCATTTTAACTTTACTCCAAAAGAAAGAGAAGATAAAATAAAATCAGTACTGGAGAAAGTTTCACTTGAAGAAGCTATTGAAAAAATGCCTTCTGAACTTTCCGGCGGAATGAAAAAAAGGATAGGACTAGCACGATCAATTATTACGGAACCAAAACTTATGCTTTATGATGAACCAACAACAGGACTTGATCCGATAACATCAAAAGAAATAAGTTCTTTGATATTAGAGTTACAGAAATCATTAAAAATGACTTCAGTTGTTGTTACTCACGATTTATTATGTGCAGAGATTATTGCAGATCGTGCAATTGTTTTAAACAATGGTATTGTTCAGCATGAAGGAACAATTACAGAACTTACAACTTCAAGTGATCCATTTTTACGAAATTTCTTTAGTCATGAAATAGTTGAAGATCAGAATAGGAGAAATTAATGTTTAAAAATCTAGCGAATGCAAAACTTGGATTATTCATTTTTCTCGGAAGTACATTACTTGTTGTTTTAATTTTCCTGTTAGGAAATAAAGATCAGCTTTTTACATCCACATTTACTGTTAAGACGTACTTTCAGAATACAGGTGGATTACGTAATGGAGCTTCTGTAAGATTTGGCGGCATTGATGTTGGTGCGGTTAAGGCGGTTAAGATTGTAAATGACGGTACGGGAAGAATTGAAGTGTCTATGCGTATAAAAGATGAAATTCGTCCATTTCTAAAAAAAGATTCGCGTGCTAGTATTGAAACAGAGGGATTAGTTGGTAATAAAGTTGTTATTATAACAATGGGTTCTGATAAAGCGGATGGAATTGCAGATGGAGGAACAATACTTTCGAGTGAACCATTAAGCTTTGCAGATATAATTGCTGAAACACAGGGGATAATGGCTTACACAAAAGATATGACTAAGAATCTTGCAGAAATTGTTTATAAAGTAAATAAAGGCGAAGGTACTATTGGTAAAATTCTAAATGATGATCAATTATACAATGCTGCAACAAACCTTACAAAATCTGCTGATAGAAGTATGGTTTCTTTAACAGATGACATGAAAGATGTAATTGCATTGTTTGATGAGCTTGGCAAAGGTGTTGAGGATGTTGTTAAAAATATAAATACTGTTGTTACGCGTATCGATACAGTTTTACAAGGTGTTTCTGAAGGAAAAGGATTACTTGGTTCATTGGTCTCAGATAAAGGTAAGGAAAGTGAATCTATAAACCAGATTTTAGATAATCTTGTTACAGTCTCAGAAGATGCCAAGACTTCTGCATCTCGGCTCGCAGAAAATATGGAAGCACTAAAACACAATTGGCTCTTTAAAAGTTATTTTGAAGAACGCGGTTATACAGATAAAGCAGAGTTTGAAAATGAGCTCGATAGCAAAATCATAGAATTAAATGATAAGATTAAATTATTGGATGAAAAGATTTTAGAGATTAAAGCATTGGAAAATAAGAACAATTAAAATCCATTTTCAGTGGATGCTTCACAACATGGATTGCATCCACTAATTTAAAATAAGCGTTAAATGTCACATCTGTTTTTCAATTCATAAAATGGCCATAGGAAAAAACATAAAAGAAAAAAAGATTATCGTCAAAGGTGCGCGTGAGCATAATCTTAAAAATTTAAGCTTTGAGATTCCACGCAACAAACTTGTGGTGTTTACCGGAGTAAGCGGAAGTGGAAAATCGTCCCTGGTTTTTGATACGATTTATGCTGAAGGACAGCGACGATATGTTGAAAGTCTTTCTTCGTATGCACGGCAGTTTCTTGAGCGAATGAATAAACCTGATGTGGATTTGATTCAGGGAATTTCTCCTGCGGTTGCAATCGAACAAAAAACAGGTTCACGTAATTCTCGCTCTACAGTAGGCACCACCACAGAAGTTTATGATTATCTTCGTTTGCTTTTTGCTCGCATTGGAAAGACGATTTGTTTTCAATGCGGTAAAGTTGTTACAAAAGCTACAACAGG
>CALLZX010000047.1 GCA_937858935.1 uncultured Ignavibacteriales bacterium
GTTACATTTGTTGTTGAAGGAGATGAAACCGCCATCAGTTACTCCGTGAATTGTTGAAATATATTGTTAGTAAAAACCGAGACTTAAATTTTTGTTAGCAGTGTCCTAATTTCACACTTTGTCATCCCGAACTTGTTTCGGGATCGAATGAATAAAGAAGATTCTGAAATAAATTCAGAATGACAGGTTTTATATTGACTCTATAAGTGAAATTAGGACACTACCTTACTGTTTGAAAACATTAAACTTATCCAATTATTATGCCCAATATTTAATTTTTAAACCTGCTCTCTTGTGTATCTAACGGGATTTTTAGAATAGCTGTATTTATTCTCTTATTATTTTAATAAACAAAGCTTATTAAATTGATAAGCAGAAGAAGTAGTGCAAATAGGATGAATGATTTTGAAAGTTGTAAGCTTGAGAAAAGCAGTGGGAGAATGATGTTGATTGGATTTGTAAGTAATAGAATTTCGGTCAACTTGTTGGCACAGTGAAACTTGGAAATCCAATGAAAATTAAAAACAGGACTAATGTCTTTTTCATTTTAATGCCTTTTAATATTAGATTGAAAATTATTTAAGCAAAATTGCTTTTTGTGTTCTGGTGTAATTACCCGCTTTGCCTAAGACAGAAAAACGGATTAAATACACACCTGAAGGAATTAGTTTGCCATCACTATCCTTAGCTTCCCAGCTTATAGTGTAATTGCCGGGAGATAATTCTTTTTCTAATAGCGTTGTTATTTCTTTCCCTAAAGTATTGTAAACCTTTATTGTTGTAAAAGAGTTTTGAGATATATCAAACTTTAAATTTGTTTGTGGATTAAATGGATTCGGGTACAAAGGATAAACATTATAATCATTTGGTAATGAATTGTTTTCATTCTCAGTATTAACAGTAAAATCCGGTTTATAAACCCAATTGAACCACTTAATTGAACCTAAATCTGGCGGGTCATCCCACATATTAATGAGCAGTTCATCTCTTCCGTCATCAATTAAATTATAGAGATTAGCCCCATAGTACCCCATATTGTTGTTTTCCCAATCGTTTTGCTTAAAGAAGAAAACTTCATAGGACTGATGATTAAGACTTCCATTAAACTTCAGAATCAGCACAGTCATATCAAGACCGAAAAGAACTTCTTCTATACCATCTTTATCAACATCTATTATCTGAATATTGCCTGCATCGAAAGAAAAGATCCCAAGTAGATCAATTCTTCCCACAGCTTGATAACTATTATTTCCACTTGCCTCAAAGATGGTTATTCTTGTTATTCCTTGTCCGCTATAAAAGGCATCTCCACCAATCCATATTTCTTTCTTTCCATTTCCATCTATATCATTTGTCTCTGCACAGAGATAAGCGTTGTAAGTTTCAACCATTCCCTGCCAGTTTGGAGTGTAACAGTCATTTCCACAGTTTTCAATTGACAGAACTTTTCCGTGAACACTACCTGCAAGGAATTCTGTTTTTCCATCCAGATCAAAATCATCGATTGAGAAACCACCGTAATAAAGATCAAGTGGTTCATAGTTATATTGATAAATGGGGTCGAAATTTGGTGTACTTGGATTGTACTCAAAAAAGAAAATACTACCTGGGCAACAAGGAATAACGAAAATTTGATCTGTGTTTGAATCACTATCCCAATTACCAAAATAAATATCATTTTGTTGACTGTTATTATTTTGTTGTGGTTGAAAGATAAATGATAGATTTTGTGCTAATGTAGAATCAGATTCCTTACTGAAAAATAGATACTGCTTCCACCCAGTATCAGAAACTGCACTTACGTAATTTCGCATTAGTCTTAATTCATTCTTATTGTCTTTATCGATGTCAAATATTATTTCAGCTACATTTGTGCTGTCATAATTATAAACAAGATCAAAACTATTTTGGAAGTTTATTTCAAAAGCTCTAATATCTGTATAGTCGGTCGTATAATCCTTCATCTGCCCATAAAGTTCAGGTAAAGCATTATTGTTTACATCACCAACAAGTAAAGTTCTAAAATTACCAAGCGGCACTTCCTGCCAGTACTTATATTTTTGATAGTAAAGAGTTGTGTCAATGTTTGTCAGGTCTATTATTGTGCTGTCAAAAGTTGTAGAGTAAACTAGATTCTGGGTGCCGGATTCTGGATACTGGTAGTCAGCAATATTTTTGTAAATCACTTTGCCGTTTAGGTATTCAAGTTTTAATAAATCTTTTTCAACTTCTGTTACTTTCATATCTTCACGGTTTTTAAGCCGCTGTAGTTTTTCTACTTTGCTGACCTGTGAAAAGGAAACACTGCTAAAGACAAACATCACCGATATAATTAAAACTTTTATGCAAGAATTTATAAATAACATCTTACCCGCTAACCTATTGTGTGTTTTTGCATCTGCAAATTATGTAAATGGTTTAAGAATAAAAATGTGTTTTGTAGGGAACGAACTCCCGTTCGTTCCGTGAGCTTTGTTATTTATATTCGGATCGGACAGGTGTCCGATCCCTACAAAGTGATAATTTTTGCCCGGGTTTCAGTAAAAATCTTAGCGAGATAAATTCTATATTTAAGCCAGTAAAAATCAAAATTTAAGCTGATTCAATTGGATTAGATACAGATGAACATTGAGAAAATATTTTATATTATTCTAAGCACGGTACTGGTTACGGTATTTATACTGTTTACGTTTATTTTTTCACCAAACCAATTCAATTCAGAACATTCATCCAAGCAAAAAACAATTTATTTCGTAGATCACATTTCATCGGCACATCAAAAGGTAATTGATTTATTTAATGAAAAGAATAAAGGTTCTTTGAGGGTTGAAACTATAAATCTTTCATTCGATAAGTTTAGTACAAACGAACGTAAAGAACTTTTAGCAAGATATTTAAGAAGCAAGAACAATAGAATTGATATTTTT
>CALLZX010000048.1 GCA_937858935.1 uncultured Ignavibacteriales bacterium
ACGCTTATTAAACGAGAAGTGATTGAAAAAATTGGCGGACTAGACGAACGTTTTTCGCCAGGAAATTTTGAAGATGATGATTTTTGTTTGCGTGCCCAGTTAGCAGGATATAAAACTGTTATTGCTCAGGATGTTTTTATTCATCACTACGGATCCAAAAGTTTTAAAGCTGATGGTGAGAAAAAATATGCTGAAAGATTAAACATCAATCATCAAATATTTGTTGATAAATGGGGTGCTGATCCTGACGAAATCTGGCTGAAGCAAAAACCATTTAATCATTCAAGGAATTTATTCATCTCTATAGATAATGATGAATTTAAAAAGTTATTTGAACGTGCCCAAAATAATATTAAGGATAAAGAATTTGACTTGGCTATAATGGAACTTGGGTTGGCAGTTGAAAAATATGATATATCTGATAAAGCCTATTCAATAATTTCAAAAGAAGATCTACTATTGTTAAGTGCTAATGTTTCTTTGATCATAAAAGATCTTGAAAAAGCTAATATGTTTTTTGAAGAAGCTTTAAAACTTAACCCATCATCTTCAGAAGCATGTTTCGGGTTGGGGCAAATTTTTTATCAAGCTGAAATGTATGAGCAATCTAAGGCGATGTTTGAGTGGGCCATAAAAAATAACTCCAAAAATATTAATGCATTGGAAGCATTAAAATCAGTTAATGAAATTCTGGCATTTCCATCAGAGCATAATTCTTTATTTGAAGTTGAAGTCGAAATAATTGAAGCAGAAAAATAATCTATGCTAGAGTTAAGTTTATGTATGATTGTTAAGAACGAAGAAAAACATCTGGCAAGATGTCTTTCTTCCGTTAAAGATGTTGCAGATGAAATTATTATGGTTGATACGGGATCTACAGATAAAACTATTGAGATTGCAGAATTATTCGGTGTTAAAATATTTCATTTTAAATGGGTAAATGATTTTTCTGCTGCAAGGAATTTTGCATTGAGTAAATGTACCGGCGATTGGATTCTATATCTTGACGCTGATGAAGAATTGAGTCCTGATTCTATCGAGGAAGTTAAAAAGTATAAATTACACAAACGTGCGGGAGTAAACTGCACAGTAAAAAGTCTTGGTTCAGCAAGCACAAATGAAAGCGTAATGAAATATCCGCGTTTGTTTGCAAATGTTTCTGGAGTGGAATTTGTAGGTAAGGTGCACGAACAAATAATTGATTCGTTAAGAAAAAATAAAATACCGCTTGTTGAGTCGGATATAGAAATCATTCATCACGGTTATGCCATTGATAAGGAAGGTTTACAAAAAAAGAAGGAACGCAACTTATCTTTGCTTTTATCCAATGAGAATAAAAAAAGTAACGCCTATGATAAACTAAAACTTATTCAGACACTTATATCTTTGGAAAAATATGATGAAGCTGAAGTAAGAGCAAATGATATAATGAAAAGTAAACTAAGCACGGGCACTGATCTTAGTTTAGCAATGTTTTATATGGCACAAATTAAGTATGAAAAGAATGATTTAAATTCAGCAAACAGTTTTGCATTAAAATCATATAAAAAACTAAGTGATAAGCCTGAACTGAATTATCTGCTATATCTAATAAACATAAGAGTTGCCAATATTGGCGAAGCGTTTAAATTTATAATGCTCTGCATTACATCTAATAAACAATTATTAGATAAAAAAAGTAAAATTGAAAGTGAAAACATTTTAGATCAAACAGATTTGTACTTGCGTGCAATAAATCTTAGTTTAAAATTGGATAAGAAAACGGATGCTGAAAAACTAATTACGGAATTGTCTAATAATATTTCAAAAGAAAAACAGATTGAAATTGAAAGAGTTCAACCATTTTTTGAAAATCTTTTTTTAAACTTTTCTATTAAAGAATCGGATTCCGAACTGCTTAAAGAAATTCTGAATTCTATACATCTAAATAGTATTGCAGAAATAATAAAATTGTGTAAAGATGATTTAATAGTTATATCAACTCTTAGTTTAATGCTTCAAAGTTTTCCTGAGTCTGTAAATATTTATAAAAATCTTGCACAATTGTATATCAATTCAAATCAAGAAAAAGCTATTGAACTATTTAACAAGTCTTTACAATATGAAAAAGATCCAGCTGTTTATATCAACTTAATTTCTCTATACATTTCAAAAAGTGATTATGAGGGTGTAAGAATGTACTTTGATCAGCTTAAGGCAAATTGTTCAGACAAACCTCAAATAAAACAAAAAATTGATATTTTAAGAGAAAAACTTAATCCAATCCTTTCAGCATCTGCTTCATAAAATCCGCAGATTAAAAAATATTTTATACAACTCTAAACATTTCTAAAGTACCTACGATAATCTAATTGAACACAAAAAGTTCTTTTAACAAACAACATTAACAAACAATCAAGCAAGGATGCTTGATTAAAATAACACGGAGGTTCTCATGGCTTTTCAAATTAACACCAACCTTGATGCATTTAATGCATACAACGCATTAGCAAAAACTAGTGCAAGCACCAACAAAGCTCAGTTACGTCTTGCTACAATGAAGAAAATCAACAGTGTAGGCGATGATACATCTGGTTTTAAAGTTGGAAAAGAGTTAGAAGCAGGCAACTTAAAGATGAAAGCTCAGTTGAATAACATTTCTTCAGGTAAGAACTGGTTATCAACTGCTGAATCTGCTTTAATACTTGTTGACGACAAATTAAATCAGATCATTGCAAAACAAGAAGATGCAAAAGATCCATTGAAGAGTGCTACAAGTATTCAAGGCGATATAAAAGCTATCGCTGATGAAATTCAAAGTATTCTTTCTAATACCAAGATTAACGGATCAGATGTACTTGCAAGTGCTGCTAGTTCATTCGGTTCAGGTGGATCAGCTGCGTCAGTTATCAACATAGGTGCGCAATTGGATGTAACTGGTAACCAGGCAGCTTTGGATGCAGTTAAATTAGGAAACGCTGGATCACTTACACAGGATGTTACAGCATTCCAAGCAGATGTAAAAACAGCTTTAGGTTACATTGGTAACTACAGCCAAACTTTTGCTTCAAGAGAAGAATATCTTACTTCTTCAATTGCAAATAACACAGCATTGATTTCAAGTATATTCGATGCAGATATGGCAATGGAACAGTTGAATGCTACCAAAGGTCAGATAGGAACACAAATTGGAACAGCAATGTTAGGTACACTTAACGCAG
>CALLZX010000049.1 GCA_937858935.1 uncultured Ignavibacteriales bacterium
TAAATTTTATCAAGACAAACAAGTTGCAATGGCTCAATGTTTCTGATCTTAAAGGCTGGGAAGGAAAAGCAGCAGTAGATTATTTTATATATGCAACACCAACAATGTTTCTATTGGATAGAGAAAAAAAGTTAATTAAGATAATCAACGAATTAGATGAGCTAAAAATTTTATAAAATTTTTTAAATTAAGACAGAGGAGAATTAAAATGAAAAAATTGTTACTCGTTTTAGCCGTTATATTTATAGCCCCATGGTGTAATTTGTTGTATGCTCAAACCGGATGGCTAGCTCAAACAAATCCCTTAGGACAGGGTGAACAAGCAATGATCGGGAAGATACAATTTGTCAGCGAAGTAGAAGGATGGATTTCCTGCGGTGATGGACGATTACTGCATACAACAGATGGTGGTCAGATTTGGGAAGTAATCAATCCTTTTCCTTCAGATACAGTTGAAAGATTCTCAGACCCAGCCATTACAATGTCCTGGATAGGTAACTCTCACGGTTGGATTATTGGAACAATCGGTGGACTAGACGAGCCCTTCGGTGCAGTGATTTATTATACAACAAATTTTGGACAGCAATGGCAGAAGAAGGTATTATCCACCGAGCCCGGAACGATGGGTATTCAGCTACAGTTTGTAGATCAAAACAATGGATGGGCATTACTGTTCAACTTTTCAACAAGCACCCCAACATCATTAAGAACAACCGATGGTGGTAATAATTGGACACCATTTAATGGGCAAGGTATTTTTTATTTTGTTGATGCCAATAATGGTTGGGCCTATTCTGGGGCAGGCAGTAGTGGAATTGAACCCCCATATAAAATTTATAAAACCACCAACGGGGGAACAAACTGGACTCAGCAATTTACCGATTACACACCCGGTGGATATAACGCAATCCATTTTACTGATTTAAATAATGGTTGGGTGGTGGGTGATACCGGAAAAGTTTTAAATACTACAGATGGTGGAACAAACTGGAGCTATGTTACAAACACCGGTGTAAATGTTTTCGAGCAGTGTAAAACAGTTTTCTTTTTAGATGCGAATACTGGCTGGATTTCATCTAAACAAAATGATCAGTTTAGCACTCCATTTTTACAACATACTACCAATGGCGGAATTACCTGGGAAACACAAATTACACCCTTTGGCGACTTGCAGGCAAGTAATGCAATCTTCAGTATCTATTTTGTAAATGCACAAACAGGCTGGATAACCGGTGATAGGGGAAGAATTGCCAGGTATTTTGGTCCTTCAGATGTTAATTATGAAGTTAATTATGTGGATCATTTTTCACTTGATCAGAATTATCCAAATCCATTTAATCCTAATACCGTGATCAGTTATCAGTTACCGGTTAGCAGTAATGTAACCCTAAAAGTTTATGATGTTCTTGGTAACGAAATCACAACATTGGTTGATGAGTTTAAACCAGCAGGAATTTATAAAATAAACTACGATGCATCTGTTCATAGTTCAGGAATTTATTTTTACCAATTAAAATCAGGTAGTTATCTTGAAACAAAAAAAATGACACTAATGAAATAAACTTTAATAAAACTAAATATATGTTGAAAAATTCAGATAAAACATTTTAATAAACAGGTGTACTTATGAAAACATTTTTATTTGTGATAATGTTTACAGCGCAATTATTTTCCCAATGGACACAAACTCAGTTGGGCGATGCTCAATACGGATATAACATTTATTCATCAGGTACAGAAGTATTTGCGGCTACATTAAACGGAGTATATTCAACAACAGATGTTGGAAATCCATGGTTTAATATTGGACTTCAAAGTCGTTTAGTGTTTGATGTTATTACAAGCGGGCAATATATTTTGGCAGCAACCGAAGGTACCGGTCCGGGAGTATATCGCACTTCAGATCACGGAAATACTTGGCTTGAGTCAACAGGTATTGCTAATAAGAGTGTTCGTGCATTTGCAAAAAACAGTTCATATATTTTTGCATGTACTTGGGGCGGCGGCATATTCAGATCAAACGATGATGGGGCAACATGGTCTAATGTTGGGTTAACAAATGAAGGCTTTAGATCAATTTATGCTGCGGGTGAAAAAATATTTGCCGGTGGTTATAAAATTTATTCTACTACTGATAATGGAGCAAACTGGCAGGAAAGACAACTACCCTGGCCGTCTGGTGATACCTGGGGCTTTTATTTCAACAATAATATTTTATATGCCTGCGATATGGGACTTTACACAAGCACAGATTACGGAGATACCTGGCAATTAAAATACGGAATTACTTTTGATTCACTTGGTAGTGTAACCGATTCAAAAATGTTTAGAGATATTTTATCTTATCAGAATGTTTTAATTGCTTCCGTTGCTTTTAACAGTATTATGATTTCTTATGATGGCGGAATTAATTGGAGTAGTTTTAATGAAGGATTAATGACAGACTGGACGTTTGCCGGTTTGGCTATAAAAGAACCGAACATTTGGACTCTCAGAGATTTCTTTGGTAATGCATATATAAGACCATTAAGTAACATTACTAAAGTTGAAAACGAGAATACTGTTTCAACAAATACCTTTTTGCTTGATCAAAATTATCCTAATCCATTTAATCCCAGCACAAAAATCAGTTGGCAATCGCCTGTTGCCGGCTGGCAATCTATTAAACTATATAATGCTCTTGGCAGAGAAGTAGACATAATTGAAGAGGGTTACTATGATGCTGGAGTTCATTCGAAATTATTCATTGTAAATTCTACACTACCAAGCGGAGTATATTTCTACAGATTGCAGGCTGGTGATTATGTTCAAACAAAGAAAATGATTCTTGTAAAATAAAATTATAATACAGGGATACGTTTTCTCGTATCCCTGTTTCTGTTTTTAACAATGCCGAAACTTTTACATTTCTATGACAACTTCATAAAATTTTCTTTCTAAGTTTTATTAGAAACTTTGAAAGGCAGATAAATGAAGAAGTATATTTCTGCTGTTTTAATTAACGCAATGTTGCTTCAGTTAACAGGATGCTACTCGCCAAAATATCTAAGCAAAGAGGATATTAATAATTATTACACTGACGAAACAATAAATATCACAACAAAAGACAAGAAAATCTTTGTAATAAAAAACGAGATAACTTTTAGTGAAGTTGAGACTCATCCTAAAATTGGTTTTTGCAGAGACTATAAGTTGATTAACGATACTTTGATTCTATATAAAAATATAATTTCATACAATAATGAAAAAGATGAAAACGGAATTACATTTCTGCAATTTGCAGTTGACACAGTTAAGATTTCAAGCGACATGATTCAAAAAATGAGCATAGATGAATATGATAGTCAATCAACATGGTATTTAGTGAGTGCAATAATTAGCGTTGGACTTGTGCTTATTCTTTACATTGGAGCTAGTAATTTTGAAAACACTTATTAGAATCAGCAACACTAAAATAAAGTAATTACATATCGTCTCTATCCTTTCACTTCTTGCTTCTTACGATCAGCGTGTTCTTTCACACACATTTCAAATATAAACTGCCATTACAAGCCATATAAGGCACAACCAAACATATAGTTAGCTAATGGCGCCTGCTTTAACTATGTTTCCAGCCTCCGGAAATATTTCGGAATTTTATTTACTATTTATTAGAGGTCCTTTGTGAGTACTAAGTTATTTGTAGGTTCGCTGCCATGGTCGGTAAACGATCAAAAGCTAAAAGAAACATTTGAACAACACGGTTCTGTATTATCTGCAAAGATTATTATGGATCGCGATACCAATAAATCCAGAGGTTTTGGATTTGTTGAAATGGAAAACTCTTCAGATGCAAGCAAAGCAATTAAAGCTTTGAATGAAACAGAAATTGATGGAAGAAATATCGTTGTTAACGAAGCAAAAGCACGCAGCTAAGGGCATAGCCAATACTGCAGAGTAGATATTCTGTTCTGATTTCTCAAAGGCGCTTAACAGCGCCTTTGTTATTTTAAATAAATTTTCTTCTTTTTATCATGAAATCCCGCAGTGATGAAACAATCCGAAAATTTAAATTAACATTAATAAAAACTCACATCTCGGTATTCTCATTATCCTTTTGTCCTTCTTTTGAATATTATCACCCAGTTTAATTTTTACCTAACGTATTTATAGCTGACTGAATACAACCGGTAGAACACTTGCCCACTAAGTGCCGTAACCTTCTTGCTAATTCTACTCACTAGTTACTAATAACTGATTACTGTTTACCTATGCTCTT
>CALLZX010000050.1 GCA_937858935.1 uncultured Ignavibacteriales bacterium
AAAATTAATAAGATAGAAAGACAAAATTATCTAAAGAATGCTTATAGAGTTTTATTAACACGTGCACGTCAGGGAATGGTGATAGTAATTCCACCAGGAGATAAAGATGATCATACACGACTGCCTTCTTATTATGATCATACTTTTGAGTACTTAAAAGAAGTTGGATTTAAAGAATTGTGAATTGAGGAAAACTAATAACCCTCAACCAATACTACATATACGTTTTTATTAGGGTATGTCATACTTCGACTTCGCTCAGTATGACAGGAAAGTATGACAAAAAATTTTAACAATATCGCCGGTGTTTATTAGTTAACAACACATTTTATTTTAGTAAGGGTATGAAATGGCTATTGAGAATTTTACAATTTTGTGACAACTAACAGATTTCTTTTTGCTATTTTATAAGTGTTAATAGCCAGGGAGAGTTACACATTATGTTAGCTATTCAAGATTTTTTGCCCGAATTAAGCAAAGAACAACTGAAAGAAACAAAATTATTGTGGGAATGTCCTTCCTGCAATTTGGAAAACACACTTGTTGTTGAAGTACATTCACGATATGTTGAAATGTTCAGTTACCCTTTCATTCCGATGGGTAAAGAATTAAATGTTCACTGTACTAACTGCAGTTATCAATCCAACCTTAAAACGCTTCCGGATAATTTAAAAGAATTATGCACCAGAATTCTTAACAGCACAAAAAGGCCCATACATCACTATAAGGCACTGATTTATATAACAGTATTTGTAAGCCTTTTTTTTCTTTGGATATATTATAAAGAACCTGGTTTTGTTGAACTGTTGAAAAATCCAAAAGCCGGAGATCTTTATGTAACCAATACCAGCATAAGTATAAAGGGCTATGCAATGGTTACAGCAGTTGAGCAAGATTTTGTTTATTTAACATTCCATAAAGAAAAACCTGTATCATTATTGAATGAGCTGCGCACTTTTAAAGTTATAGAAATTGCTGATGTATTTACCCCTTACAGCAAAGAACAACTTTATCAATTATATAAAGACGGATTTATTCTGGATGTGGAAAGAAATGATTTGCCAGATGGAATAAGGATATATCAAAAAAAAATAACAGATTATGAGAATGAAGCTAAAGACGTTGCACCTAGAAAAGCTTCCAAGGGAACAAAAGTAGGAAAAGCAGCACCATCCGCACGGTAGAGTTTATATTGAATGATCTGTAATATATTAACAAAAAGTTTTAGAAAGCTTAGCTGTATTAATAGTATTAACCAAAACAAATTAAAGGAAGAATAATGGAAACCGAAGAATTGTTTTGTTCAGTTTGTAACCTGGCTGTAAAGCAGGAAGAAGACATTTGCCCGCATTGCGGTTCAGATCTTAGTGAGTTTGAAGGTGAATCGCCATCTGAAAAAAAGTATAAAACCCTTATAAGAATAAAAGAGGGCATTAAAATCTTTACATCTTTAATAGGTGTTGGATTAGTAATTGGTCTGCTTTACGGCATTTTTTTAAAAGATATGACAATAATAACGGAATCCATTACAAGCCTTATAGAGATTGCAATGCTGTTAATATTTTTTGAGTTTATCAGTCTCTTTATAGATTTAGAACAGAACACCAGAACGCAGATTAAAATATTAAATAAACTGCTGAAGAAATAACAAAACAACAGATATAGTTTAACTTGAACAGTAAAGTAAAGGTAAGTTAAACTGATCAATCCGGCGAATGTGTTAACTTCTGAAAAAAGGTTTAACAATATGCCGGATGAACTAAAATAAGAAGATAAAGCAATAGTCGGGGATAAGAAAAAAACAAAGAGACTAAAACCATAATAATGCTACAATCATTTTTTCATAGATTCCCACCTTCGCGGGAATGACGGGAAGTGAAAATTTTAGTTAAGCACCACCCAATTCCCTTCAATAGAATAACAGCGTAATTAAAGAAACTTTTAGAATTAAAGTGTTTTTAGGCATATTGATTGAACAATAAATATTTTAGTTCGTCTTATGTTACAAAGCAATTAATTCTAAAAAGGAGCGCACCAATGAAAACAGGTTTACTTTTATTAATCCTTTTTATTCAAACCAGCCTCTTTCCTCAAAACGAATTTAAAGAGTTAGATAAACTTTTAAACGATGCTTACAAACTAGATCTTTTTTCCGGGGTGGTTCTGGTTGCTGATAAAGAAAATGTTCAGTACCTAAAAACCTTCGGTTATGCAGATTGGGATAATAAAACCCAAAACCTGACGGATACAAAATTCAATATCGGTTCCATCGGCAAATTATTTACACAGATATTAATTGTACAGCTTATACAGGAAGGAAAATTAAATCTTACAGATAACCTTAAGCAATTATATCCACTTTACAATAACGAGTATGATGAGAAGATAACGGTAAAACGTCTGCTTGGTTTTTCCGCCGGCCTTGGTGATTATTTTATGATAGAAGAGTTTATGATGCAGCCAGATAATTATAGATCGACCGATGCGCTGTTGTCTATCATTAAAAAGCAACCGCTGTTATATGAACCGGGC
>CALLZX010000051.1 GCA_937858935.1 uncultured Ignavibacteriales bacterium
ATTTTAAGAATTCCACTTGAAATTTCCTTAAGGTATTGAAGATCGTTTTCGAGTGCCAGCCAATCATAAACTAAATCAATATTTGAATCACTAAATAACTCCTTAAATTCTAATGATTTGTCTTTGTCAGTTAGGACGATTTCGTCTAGCTCAAATTGTGAGGGATTTTTCCTATCATAATATCCGTTAAAAATTTTATCAAATGAATTGTAATCAAATTCACTTTGATAATCCTTTTGAAATTCTTCTATCGATTTTGTTTTGGTAGGTTTTGAGTATTCAACTAATCCAAATAAATTATTTGTTATTTGAATCTGCAATTGGTTAAAGTCTTTAAACAAACTTCCCGCAAGACTTATATTATTGCTTGTACTTTGAAGATTATATTTTTTCAGTTGATGAACCCTGTTTTCCGTGCTGGGATGAGAAGCCCATTGGTTCTTAATGTTTAATTTTGATTTATTAAATCTGTTGACCTCCTCCAAATCAACCAGGGGAAGATTATTTACATATAATAAATTTTTATCCTCACAGATTAAGTTCATAACAAAACTTTGTTGGGGATAAATGTTATCTGTAATAATGGCGTCGGTTATCTTCTCATTATAATGATTTAATACAGATTCGTATGCGTAATCCGACAAACTAAGTCTTTGCAGAGAAGTAATCATCGGGTACGATCCCGCAACATTACCCGCTACCTGATCCGCGTGAAATTCCATTTCTCTTGAAAGACTCAAGTAATTAATGTTAACAAGCTCATATACCTTTCTTAATATCCACTGAATAGTTGCTACTATTTTCGCTGAAATTGCTATAAAAATTGCAAAATATGAATTTATATTTTCCCATTTTCGCACCAGGTCTTCAAATGATGAGTTGTCGTATAATAGATTGTACAAGATCTGATTTACATTGTAAACATAGCTACCGATTTTCATCGATCGCTGTGAAAAATGTCCAAACTCGTGTGCAAGAATTGCTTTGAGTTCACTGACGGTAACTGTATTAACAAGCCCAATCCCAATCTGAAGATTCTTTTTGATGGGGAAGAACATACTCCAAAAACTTGAATCATAAAAAACTGACGCATTAACATCTGGAGATAAGTATACTCTTTTGGGGAATGAAGTTCCGACTACTAATGCTATTTCATTTATAAACTGAAAGATTTTTGGTTCTTGTTCCGGATGAATCTCTGTAAGATGAGTCAGATCAATCTTATTGTGCTTAAAAATAAATTTGAACAAAAAGATCAAGACTAATAAACCCATACTTGACAATCCTGCGCCTATCATTATCGTTATAAACATAGGTTTTACTATGATAAGCTTAATACCCCCGTAAGTACTTAAAGCTGTAAGTAGAATCGCAAAAGCTATTATTAATAAGTATACTATTACAAAAAAGACTATGGAAAGAATTGCTTTAATTGTTTTAGATTTAAAATTGTCTGTGATAGTGATGTTATTCTGCATCTCACCCTCTATAAAATTTTATTAACCAAGAAAAATAGAAATAATTGCAGGAAAATTTGGGATAGGGAAATTCATATTCCACATCATAACTTCTCCGATTACGCCTCCAAGTAACATTAGGGGGAAAAATATTTTTACTTCTTTTGCTGTTACATTACTTGTTTTACCAAAGCTATTTTTTACAATCAGCCCCGGATGTTCCTCTAAGAATTCAGCACCTTTATTGAAATAGATCCATCGGATGCTCAGAATCCAATATATTACAACACAGGTGTGAAATGCCAGTACATATGGATTAAGTTTTCTTGGTTGAAAAAAATCAAACATTGATTCAACCGAATGAGACAGGATTGCAATCCCCATTATGACTGCTGGAACAATCGCTAGGAAAATAGAATTCTTGATGTACATATTGTATCCGTCTTCCAGTTCCGGTTTCTCAATTATGTACTTCTGTACTCTTCTTTTTATAAAGATGGCATTTAGTAATGGAGTAACAATGAACAAAACCCAAAAATACTTGAATATTAAAAACATATATCACCCACTAATCCCCGTCTATGCGGTATTAAATCAAAAAAATATTTTGTTTAGTTTTTTAATAAATATTTGAATTCACTAAATAAAATTATCGAAACAGTATGTTGCTTGCAAAGTGTTTGAATAGAAAATTCATTAGCCTTAATCAATTCCTTTTTTTAATTTGTAACGTAATTTTTGAACACATTGTGCATTGTTAATCATACATTGTTAATTGTAAGAAATTACACTCCCTTCATATTTCATTTCTATATCGGGG
>CALLZX010000052.1 GCA_937858935.1 uncultured Ignavibacteriales bacterium
ACTTCGTGGTTTTTTAGTTGCAACTATTGTTCTACTAACATCAGTTAGTTATGCACAAATGCCGCAAGGTTGGTGGTCATTTGATAATGCATCAAATTTAACAGCTGCAGTTCCCGGTTATGGCGCTGATTTAGTTTTAACAGGTACTCATACAGCAGTAGCTGGACCAAGTGCTGGGAACGGTGCAATAAGCATAGGTCCAGGTAGTTATTACACCGCTACCCATGGTATCGCACCTAATGGTGGTGGAACAAAAGTAAATCAATATACTTTGATGTTTGATTTTAAAGTCGCTCAAGCTCTTGGTATGTGGCATAACTTTTTTCAAACAGATCCTGTTGTTAACGCTAACGATGGCGAATATTTTATAAGAAGCACCACAGGTGCAATGGGTACATTAGATTTAGGTTATACAACACCATTCGTAGTTTCTGATAATACCTGGTATAGATTGATTCTCTCGGTTGAGAATGGTAATTACTTTAAAGCATACATTGATGGTCAATTAGTATTTGATCATAATGTTCGTCCGCTTGATGATGCTCGTTATTCTTTAGCATCAGTCATTCATTTTCTTGGGGATGATGATGGTGATGATGGTCTGATTGAAATTGCAGAAATAGCGATTTGGAATTCACCACTTTCTGCAGCTGCAATTGCTTCTCTCGGCGCAGTTGGAACAGTTCTTCCGGTTGAACTTACCTCATTTGCAGCAACACAATCAGCTGGAAATATTTTATTGCAATGGTCTACTGCTACTGAATTGAATAATAATGGATTTGAAATTCAGAAGAAAGATCAGCAAACCGATTGGAGAGTTATTGGATTTGTTAAAGGTAACGGTACTACCACAAATACACAAAATTATTCTTTTGTTGATGTTCCCGAAAATACAGGAACTATTTCATATCGATTAAAACAAATTGATTATAACGGAACATTTGCATACTCTGATGTTGTTGAAGTTGAAATAGCTCCAACTAAATTTGAATTATTGAATAACTATCCTAATCCATTTAACCCATCTACTATAATTGCTTACAATTTACCAGTAGATGGTTTTGTAACACTTAAAATATATAACTCTGTTGGAGAACTTGTAACTGAATTAGTTAATGATAATCAGTCAGCAGGAAGTTATAAACAACAATTTAGTTCAGTTTCAGGCGGTAAAAATTTGGCTAGTGGAATTTACTTTGCTGAATTAAGAGCAAATGAAAATGTTCAACGAATTAAAATGATGTTAGTTAAATAATTTTTTAAAGTGCTGATAGCATAATGTTATCAGCACTTTTTTTATCAAAGGAAAATATATGAGTCTGAGAAAAGTATTTTATTTAATTTCTGTAGTGTTGGTTTATTCTTCGTTAACAATAGCTCAAGATATTTCAACGGTGGATAGAGTTGGGTGGTGGAAATTTAATGATACAACTAATATAGTTGCACCTGTTCCAGGATATGGATTACCCTTACAATTAGTTGGAACTCACCAAGTAGCACAAGGAGTTAATTCTACAGATTATGCTGTTAAAATTGGTGTTGGAAGTCATTATAAAATGAGGCATCAAATTCCAGCAAATGGAGGTGGAAATAAAGTAAATGAGTATTCTCTCCAAATAGATTTTAAAATTGAAGCTTTAGGAATATGGCATTGCTTTTTCCAGACAACAATTCTTAATAATAATGATGGTGATTGTTTTATTAATCCTTCCGGAAATATTGGAACACAGGCTACAGGTTATTCAGGTTACGCTGTTAAAGTAAATGAATGGTATAGAATGATTATTTCTGTTAAAAACAGTACACATTATAATTTTTATATGGATGGACAATTGCTGAAGACCGGAAATATTCAGGCAATAGATGATAGATTTTCACTTGATTCTTTACTTCTTATGTTTGCTGATGAAGATGGTGAAGATAGCGATATAATTGTTTCTGAAATTGGTATTTGGGATAGAGCATTATCTGCACTGGAAGTATCAAATTTAGGCGGATTCGGTCATCAGGTTGCAGGTCCGCAAACTCTTCAATTAATTCTTGTGCCCTATTTGCAAATGCCTACACAAACTTCAGTTTGGGTATGCTGGCATGATACTTTGTCTTCAATAACAAATGTTGAATACGGAACAACTCAATCACTTGGACAAACAACCTCTGGCACAAATGAATTAGTAGCTTCAACATATAGATGGCATTCAGTTAAATTAACAGGTCTGGTTCCGAATACTGAATATTTTTATAGAGCAGTAAGCGGTACTGGTGCATCTAATATTTATTCTTTTAAAACGTTACCTGACAGTAATTATACAGGTAAACTAAGATTTTTATTGTTAAGTGATACGCATAGCGGCGATACAACTATGGCTGTTAAAGTAATTAAACAGGCTAAACTTACTATGCAGCAGCTTTATGGTAATGATATACAAAATCAAATTAATCTTGTTATTCATTCAGGAGATTTAGTTGTCAGCGGTAGTGATATTGTTCAGTGGACAGATCAGTATTTTGCTCCAATGTCTCCAATATCACCAAACATTCCCTTTATGACGATAACCGGAAATCACGAAGGTGAACATCAAAACTATTACAAGTACATGCACTATGATGAGGTTTCTCCTATCCCGGCTACCAATGAAAAATTCTGGGCTATGAAAGTTGCAAATACAGTTTTTATTGGACTAAACTCTTGTGCTGTTTCCTCTTTAGGAACACTTCAAAAAACTTGGCTCGATAATTATTTAATGAATGTTCAAGCTGATCCGACGGTCGATTTTGTATTTGTTATGTCACATCATTTTTCAGTAACAGAACTTTGGGGTGAAGGAATGACATATGATGCTGGACCGGGCTATATTACAAATCAAATTTATCCAATTCTAAAAAAATATTCTAAAGTCGTTCAGCATTCTTACGGTCATACGCACGGGTATGAAAGAGGAACACTTGAATCTCAATCCGTTGATACAAGAAGTGATTTTAGAATAATTTGCGGTGGCGGCGGAGGCGGTGCAACAGATCGTTGGGGAGCCTTTGTTAATAATGATTTTCCGCAAATACAAAAAACTTTCGATCATTATTTTTATCAGATTGTTGAAATTGATGTAGCTAATAAAACATATGAGTCAACAATGTACAGTCTGGGTAATATAAGTAAAGTCCGAAATAATGAGATAATGGATAAGTGGTACAGAAAGGACAATCAGGCTGCGCCTAATAATCCAATTACATATGCTCCAACTGTTGCCGTGGATAAAATTACCTTTAACACTTCTCAAATTAGCGGTGATTCCTTGATGACCGTTAAAATTCAAATCTCTCAGAATGAAAATTTTACAACCACCCTAATTGATACAATGATCCATTGGTCAAACATTTATGGTGTTGATGCTGTATTCAATCCGATTGATTTAAATGAAGGAATAGACTTAACAAAACTGTCTTTCAATTCTTCAAGATTTATTTCAGGTAATTTGTATTACTATAGAGTTAAGTATCGTGATCATAACTTGAAATGGTCAGATTGGTCAACAGTAACATCTTTTAACAATGTATTAGGTGTTGATGATAATTCTTTTCCTTTGGATTATGAACTGAATCAGAATTATCCAAACCCTTTTAATCCATCTACAGAAATAAAATTTGGAGTTAAAGAATCCGGAATTGTTTCCTTAAAAGTATATGATATCCTCGGTAATCTTGTAAAAGTTCTTGTTGATGAAGAAATGAATGCCGGATATTACAACATAGTATTTAAAGCTGACAATCTTTCAAGTGGTGTTTATTTCTATAAAATTCAGATTAATAACTTTTCTGAAGTTAAAAAGATGATGCTGTTAAGATAGAATTTCCAATTTTCTGTTTTTTTATAAGGCTGTTTTAGGATTTAGAATATTAATAAAATACTAATACAGCCTTTTTATTTATTCGATTAGCTTACCACAATACACATCCGATTATTAAAATAATAAGTGTTATTTATCAATTTAATAATTGAGGTGCGTACAGATTTTTTTTAATCAATGAAAAGGATTGTTTATTAGATTTTTATCTGAAAATCCACGGCACTATTTGTGAATATGTTATTCTTTTTATTGAAAAATTAATCACACAAGTGTCAACAATTTTCAGCCAAATAGATTTACTTGTCTTAGTTGCATACTTAATAATTGTATTAAGTCTGGGTTTCTATTATTCCCGCCGCAGTGATGAAAATTATTCAGATTATTTTTTGGCAGGAAGAAATATTGGTTGGTTTACTGTCGGCATCTCAATCTTTGCTACAAATATTTCAAGCGAACATTTTATTGGATTAGCCGGCTCAGGGTCAACACGCGGATTAGCTGTAGGCCAATTTGAGTTGATGGCAATATTTACACTTATTTTCTTAGGTTGGATTCTCGCACCCATTTATCTTAAATCAGGAGTGGTTACCGTTCCAGAATTTTTAGAAAAAAGATTTGATAGAAAAATTAGAAAGATGTTTGCGGGCTTTTCAATTGTAATTTACATCTTTACAAAAATATTGGTTTCACTGTTTGCAGCCGGATTACTTTTTTATAAAATATTCGGTCTGAATATTTACGCATCTTCAATAATTATTGTTTTGATCACAGGACTTTACAGTGTTACAGGCGGTGTAAATGCTGTTATGCGTACTCAATTATTTCAAGGTATAGTTTTAATTCTTGGTGCTGTAATCCTTTCTGCTTTTGGATTAAATGCTGTTGGTGGATTTACAGGTCTTGAACAAAAACTTCCAGCTGATTTCTTTAATATGTTTAAACCTATTACTGATCCTGATTTTCCATGGACTGGAATATTATTCGGAGCTCCCATAATTGCATTCTGGTATTGGTGTACAGATCAATACATAGTTCAAAGATTGTTCAGTGCAAAATCAATTAATGACGCAAGAAGGGGAACATTGTTGGCTGCATTTTTAAAAATATTACCAATTTTTATTCTTGTGTTGCCTGGGTTGATTGCCGCTGCACTTTATCCAGAAATTAATGGAGATGAGGCTTTCTCTGCTCTTGTGGCTGGTGATTTGCTTCCAACAGGGTTAAAGGGAAT
>CALLZX010000053.1 GCA_937858935.1 uncultured Ignavibacteriales bacterium
GAGAGCGATTTCACTAAAAAAACTTTTGGGCTTTTTTCAAAATGCAAGATACTTTTCGAGAGAATCAGAATACTATAAAGTTTCAAAGTATGATGAATTTTTAATAGATAACTTCTATTACAATTACAAAGACCTATCAGAAATCGATGGAACCGTTTACTTGGCTAATTATGATTTTAAATCAGCATTGTCTTCATTTTATTACATTAAAGATGAATTAGAAATACTTCCCGCAGACCCTTTTCAAATGAATTTAAAAGATTGTCAAGATTGTGATGCCAAATCATTAATAGTAAAACTATATACTAAATATTCGTTTGCAAAAAGAATGTTAGAATTAGAAAAAGAGGTAAAAACAACACCTGAAAACCGGGCAGAAAATTATTTTCTATTAGCCAATGCATATTATAACCTAACTTATTTTGGGAATAGCTGGATGATTATAGATTTTTATCGCAGTTATTACGATAACTATTATGATCCAAATTATATGGATTGCTCGAAAGCCGAAGAATACTACTTAAAAGCCATGACTGTATCAAACAAGAAGGAATTTAAAGCTAAATGCTTATTTATGGCAGCCAAATGTGAACAAAACAGATTTTATATTGATAAGGGGATTTTTGAAAGTAGAGATTATTACTATTCTTATGATTATGAGTCTAATGCTAAAATCAAAAAAGAAAACTATCGAATGTACTTTAAAAAACTAAAAGATGAATACTCAAAAACTGAATTTTATAAGCAAGCACTAAAAGAATGTAAATACTTTAATTATTTCGTTGCCGGTAAATAATCTGTTATGAAAATAGTTTTCTTTCCAACACAAAAACATTTAAGAAAATGGTTTGAAAAAAGTCACAAAAAAGAAAAAGAACTTTTTGTTGGCTACTATAAAGTATCTTCAGGAAAAGCTTCTGTTACCTGGTCACAGTCCGTAGATGAAGCAATCTGTTTTGGCTGGATTGACGGTATACGCAGAAGTATTGATGAAGAAAGTTATTGTATAAGATTTACCCCAAGAAATCCCAAAAGCAACTGGAGTGCAATTAATATTAAGAAAGTTGAAGAACTAACAAAGCTTGGATTGATGAAACCGGAAGGATTAAAAGCGTTTGGTTTACGAAAGGAAAACAAATCAAAAGTTTACAGTTATGAAAATCCTATCGTTGAACTTGATAAATCTATTGAGAAAAAGTTTAAAGCTAACAAACAAGCCTGGGAGTATTTTAAATCAACAGCTCCATCGTATCAAAAAATTACAACAAGATGGATTATGAGCGCAAAACAGGAAACCACACGATTAAAAAGGGCAGAGGAATTAATTCGTGATTGTGCTGGAGGCAAAAAAATCAAAGCAATGAATTATGGAAAGAAAAAATGAGCAAGATACCTTTTCTATTAATGGATTGGACTAAAATTCCGAAAGAAGAACACAAAGGAGCAACAGGAAATTCTTTTTGGCAGACATTACAATATGAAGGTTTGCGGGTTCGTATTGTTGAATATAGTGCTGGTTATCTAGCCGATCATTGGTGCAAGAAAGGGCACATTGTTCATTGTCTGGAAGGTGAAGTTATTAATGAACATGAAAATGGAGAAAAAAATTTATTAAAAGCTGGAATGACTTATATTGTTTCGGACGAAATGAGTTCGCATCGTTCTGTTGCAAGTGAAAATGTTAAGCTTCTTATAATTGATGGTGATTTTCTTAAACGATAAAAATATGAATATACGCTTTAGCCCTTTCCCAATATTACAAACAGAAAGGTTGATCTTAAGAAAACTTTCTTTAGACGACGCTGAAGAAATATTTTTTCTTCGTTCGGATGAAGAAGTAAATAGATATCTTGATAGAACAAGAGCTGTTGATCTTGATGATGCATTAGGATTTATAAATAAAGTTAATATCGGCATTGCAAATGACAAGTGGATGTATTGGGCTGTTTGTTTTAAAGATAATCCAAAACTAATAGGTACTGTTTGTTTATGGAATTTGAATGAAGAAGAAAACAAAGCTGAAGTCGGTTATGAATTGATGCCGGAATATCAGCGCAAAGGAATTGCACAAGAATCTTTGGATGGAGTGATCGGGTTTGGATTTAGCAAACTAGAACTTGATAAAATAGAAGCATACACACAAAAAGAAAATCTTGCATCGATAAAATTATTAGAAAAGTTAAATTTTGTGCGAGATTTTGATGAAGAAACTAAGATTGATTATTCTGTTGAAAACCCAAACACAGCTGTTTATAGTCTGTTGAAAACGAACAATAATTAATTGTTGTTTTGCATTGTATTCCACAAAGAAAAAGTTGTAAACGAAACTTCATCAATATCTTCGTTAGGATAAAACTCTATTATCTTTTCTTCACCCGGAATCAGATCAAAAAAGTTATCAGAAAATTTTCCGTCTGCATTAGAATCAACAAAAACATTTTTTGCCAAAGTATTGCTAACTAAGTTAAGTATGTAATGATCGCCATTCTTTTCTTTACTTATTTTAATTTCAGGTTTTGATAGGTTCATATTTTTAGGTTTCACAAAATAGAAATATTTTTCGTTTACTCTCACGTCTCCATTAAAACCTATAATCAAAAATGAATAGCTCCAATCGATATGAGTATAATTTGTTATATCAAGGCTTCTTAGCAATTCCACAGAATTAGGATTGATCTGATAATATTCTTCTGCATGTAGTTTTATTTCACCATCAAAATTAATTGATTGAAAAGTGAGGTAGCCTTTAACTGATTCGTTTCCATCATTTATTAGATAGATATTCAGTGTTTCATCATCTCTCTCTAAAGATAAAATTACGGACTCAAAACTTTTTTTAACAAAATATTGCATCGCTTTCCATCGCATTTCATAATCAATCCCGGACCATGAAACAACCGGCCAGCAATCGTTTAACTGCCAATAGAGTGATCCCATACAATAGGGCATTGCTCTTCTATGAGCTTCTATTCCCATTTCAATACCTTCAGCCTGCAATAACTGGCTAACGTAAATAAAATCAGAAAAATTCTCGGGTACTTTATAATCCCGTTCCATATATTTTTTGATAAGTTCATTTCCTCGCGGATGCTTCTGATGTGATTGAAGCATTGGCGAATTATATTCCAAATCTTTTTTATCAACCCAGTGCTTTAAAGTTTTTAATGATGGATAAGATTGGAATCCAAACTCACTCATAAACCTTGGAACTTTTACCTCATACATTTCAAATGGCTCTTCATCGTGCCAAACACCCCAATAATGTGAATCGCCTTCATACTGGCTGCGCTTGTCACCTCTACCAAATTGCGGAGATGATGGCCAATACGGAATTTTGGAAGAAAACTTATTTACAAGATCCGGTAAAAGTTTATGGAATATCTGATTGTAATCATTCTCCATTTTCTTTTGCTGCTCAACCGTGTATTTGTTTTTCCAGCCCCAGTTTGCCCAGGCTTCGGCAATCTCATTGTTGCCGCAGAATAGAGCGATCGATGGATGATTACGCAGTCTTTTAATTTGCTCAGTTGATTCTAATTCTATATTCTGAAGCATTAATGAATCAGCGGGATACATACTATTTGCAAACATAAAATCCTGCCAGATAAGAATTCCTTTTTCATCGCATAGATCATAAAAAATATCATGCTCATAAATTCCACCGCCCCAAACTCTAAGCATGTTCATATTAGATTCAGCAGCATCTTTTATCAATCTTGCGTACTTATTTGTATCAACATCATTCCCCAATATCTGCATTGGAATGTAATTAGCGCCCTTCATAAAAACAGGTTGGCCGTTAACTTTAAAGTAAAACGATTTTCCAATTGAATCTTTTTCCTGTACAAGTTCAATTGTTCTTAATCCAATTTTTTTTGAGATCGTTTGAACACAATAATCATTGTGCATTAAAGAGCAATCAATCTTATATAATTTTTGATCTCCAAGACCATTGGGCCACCATAAATCCGGGTAATCAATTTCAAAATTTATTTCAACTGTTTGATTTCCTTCATCGGTTATGATGTTCTTTCGATTACCGTATACAAATAATGATATTTCTGTCTGTTTATTTGATGAGATTTCAAATCTGGCGGTTAGATATGCTTTTCTTTCGGTCAGAGAATCCTGAATTATAAGTACATCTTTTAACCGCGGTCCATTCCAACTTTCTAATTTAACTGATTTCCATAGGCCCGAAGTAACGATCTGTGGACCCCAATCCCAGCCGTAAACATAAGCTGCTTTTCTTGTAAACATTCTCGAATCACTCGGCGGCTGAAATCCATATGCTTCGGCTTTTTGTTTTTCAATATCAAAAGGAGAGTGGATGAGAATACTTAATTTATTATTGGATGTTTGAAGTCTAGATTTTACATCAGCCTTCCACTGCCGGAACTGATTATCGGTTGAAAGAAGTTTAACATCATTTAAATAAATATCGGAGTAAGTATCAATTCCTTCAAAAACCAGCTCGATATTTTCATTTGTTAAAAAAGATGAATCAACATCAAATTCTTTTTCATATGTCCAGTCATTTTCAGAAACCCATTGAATGTTTTTTTCATTGTCTCCAAAGAACGGATGAGGAATTACTTTGTTTTTATATAAATCGAAGTGTATTTCATTGGGAATATTAGTGGTTAGTTTTATTGAATCATTTGCTGATTTAACCAACCAATTGTCGTTCAAAGAAATTTCTTTTATGGATGTTTCCAAAATTCCTCCACAGGAATAAAGCAGCAAAATTATTGAAGTGATTAAAATTACTTTTAGAAATCTTACCATAATAAATTCAACACAAAAGAAATTATAGCTTTTCCAATAATTCATTAATTGCTTTATTAACTTCCAAAGGATTTTCAATCGGGCTCATATGTCCGCTGTTTTTAATTATCACAAACTCAGCACCATTTATCTTTTCAGCCATTGATTGCATTACCGGTGGCGGAGTTAATGCATCATGCTCGCCGCAAATAACAAGCGAAGGAATATTGATTTTGTCTAAATATTCTGTTGTATCATTTCTTCCCAGCATTGCAAGCAGAGAACCCTTAACACCAATGGGATCAAATGCTGAAGACTTCGCAACTCGATTCTCAAAATCATTTTTATCGTTTTGCTTATAATGATCTCCATAGCAGTTGGTTATAAAATCTTTTGCAAACGGAGCCAATCCTTCCGTGTTTATCCTTTTTATAGCTGCAGCTCGTTTTAACTTCCCCTCATTATTATCAGCTTCAGAACGAGTATCACACAAAACAACAGCAGAAAATTTTGCTTCCATTCTTTCCAGTGCGCGTAGTGAAATATATCCGCCCATCGAGAGTCCGCATAGAATTGGTTTCTCTAATTTTAACTCGTTTATAATTGTTTCTAAATCATCAACAAAAGATTCCATTGTATATTGTCCGTCTCCAACTGGAGAGTCACCTAGTCCGCGAATATCATAAGTAATACAAAAGTATTTTTTGCTCAGCACTTCAACTTGCTCTTTCCACATTGTGTGATCATACGGAAAACCATGTAAAAATAATATTGATTGATTTTTGCTGTTTCCTTCCAGAAAAACTGATAATCCATTAATTATTTCTTTCATCTTTTCTCCTATTCAAATCATTTAATATTTTAAGTGAAATTTAAAGCATTATATCTTATTATTCACTTGGTAATTTTCTTTTTCTATTCTTTGTCACATTGAGCTTGTCGAAATGTGACCTTCAATTCTTTTAACCGTCATCCTTCGACAAGCTCTGGATGACAAAATTCTGATATACGAATATGAAAATAGCTTTTATTACAACAGAGTGCGTTCCATACGCAAAAACAGGCGGCCTTGCTGATGTTGCGGGATCATTACCAAAAGCATTAGAAAAACTTGGCTGCGAAGTAAAAATATTTTTACCAAAATATAATTCAATCGATGAATCCAAACACGGGTTGCGATATAACTGGATCATTGGCGAAATGATTGTTCGGGTTAACGGAGTTGATAGATCTGTTCATCTTCACCAGGCAAAACTTCCAAACAGCAATGTTGAAGTAAATTTTATTGATTGCCCACATTACTTCTATCGTGATGCGATTTACACAAACGATATGGATGAAGATGAAAGATTTATTCTTTTCAGCAAAGGCGTTAT
>CALLZX010000054.1 GCA_937858935.1 uncultured Ignavibacteriales bacterium
ACGAGATTGTTGATAAAACAATGAAAGATGTAACTCCCGAATATGATTTTACTGCACCAGATGGGATTCAGCATACCGTTTGGATTATACCAGCCGAGTATTATGAAGCAATTGAAAATGAGTTTGCAAAGATTCATAAACTTTACATTGCCGATGGTCACCATCGTGCAAAAAGTGCAAGCCGCGCAAAAGAAGAAAAGATGAAAGCTAATTCAAATCATACCGGCGATGAAGAGTATAATTATTTTATTGCTGTGTTGTTCCCGGAAGATCAATTAAAGATTTTGCCTTACAACCGTGTTGTATTTGATTTGAATGGTTTAAGCAAAGCAGATTATGTGGATTCTGTTGCACAGAAGTTTACTATTTCCAAAACAGAAAATAAAGAACCGAAAACAAAAAATACTTTTTGTATGTACATTGATAAAGAGTGGTTTGAACTTAAACCAAGAGATTCTGTATTTGCAAGCTTGTCTTTAGAAAAATCAGTTGGAGAAAAACTTGATGTAAGTATTCTTCAAAACTTTTTATTAAATCCTGTACTTGGAATTGATGATCCACGCACAAATAACAGAATAGATTTTATAGGCGGAATTCGTGGTACCAAAGAACTTGAAAAACTTGTTGATTCACGTAAAGCCGCTGTTGCATTTTCACTTTACCCCGTTGGATTGGATGACCTGATGAATATTTCTGATGCCGGAGAAATTATGCCACCAAAATCAACCTGGTTTGAACCTAAATTAAGAGATGGACTTTTAACACATTTAATTTAAACTTCTGTTTCTTTGTTCCTCTTTGGTGAGAAAATAAATTTACCACAGAGACACAGATGATGACAAAAAGGAATTATATATGAAAAAAGATTTTAATGTAATTATAGAAAAAGATGAGGATGGTTTTTACATCGCTTCAGTTCCTGCTTTGAAAGGATGTCATACTCAAGCTAAATCTTTGGATGTTTTGATGGAAAGAATAAAAGAGGCTATTGAGCTTTGTTTAGAAAATCAGATTGAGCCAACTTATCCCACTGATTTTATTGGAGTTCAAAAGATTTCAGTTAATGAAAAAACTAATTATTATGACGTTCCTAAAACCGGAAAAACCGTTGCTAAAAAAGGGTCTTACAAAGCAATAAAAGGAAATTTAATCAGCAAAAAGTTTAAGTCTGAAGGCTCAAAGCAAAGAACAAAATAAAATGGCAAAATCTCCGAAGTTATCTGGAAAGAATTTAATAAAATTATTAAAATTACTTGGATTCGAAGTTGTTAGAATTAAAGGAAGCCATCACATTTTAAAACATAAAGATGGAAGAATGACTGTTGTACCTATCCACTCAAACGAAATTATTGGTCCAGGGTTGCTTAATAAAATTTTACAAGATTGTGAATTAACTAATGAAGAATTATTAACATTACTTTAATGAAAATTATTTAAGGAAAAAATATCATGGAAAAAAGAATTTATAACTTCAGTGCTGGTCCGGCAATTTTACCGGAAGAAGTTTTACTTGAAGCACAAAAAGAATTGTTTGCATTGCCGGGAGTTGGAATGTCTATACTGGAAATTTCTCATCGCTCAAAAACTTTTGATGCAATCCTTGCTGACGCAAAAACTGGAATAAAAAAATTATTAAATGTTCCTGATAATTATGAAATTTTATTTTTACAAGGCGGTGCAAGTCTGCAATTTTCAATGGTTCCATTAAACTTAATGCCACCAAAGAATAAAGCTGATTATATTTCAATAGACACTGAACTTACAGGAATTGATATTAAT
>CALLZX010000055.1 GCA_937858935.1 uncultured Ignavibacteriales bacterium
ATTACATTAAAAATATATGATATAATGGGGCAAGAAGTTGCAACATTGATAGATGATTATATCAGCAAGGGTGAATATGTTGAAGTTTTCCAACCAAATGAGATTGTGAGTGGTGTTTATTTCTACTCATTAAGATCAGTTGATTTTATTAGCACTAAAAAATTAATTTTGCTTAAATAATTTTCTAATTAGAATGTTAATACATCAAAACGTAATCATAAAATCTTAATCATTTAGTCATAATAGTTTATTGGTACAATAAAATTTTATACTTTAACTCAATGGTAACTTAATTTTATACATTTTAAAGTCAAACTTTTAACGATGAACGAAATTATTTTAAATATCTATTTGGTAATAAACAATAATCTTGTTGAAGCCTTCAAAGTAGTATCATACGAAATGGAAGGGGGAGATGACAAAAAAATTGAATTTCTGAAAGCTCGCTCTAAAGAAGATTATGCTAAAGCAATGATTTTTGATTCTCCTTCTGATGAGAAAGGAAAATTTATGAGCTATGCCAAATTTCACAAGCTTGAAAAGCGCGGAATGCATTTTCAACTATTTGAAGATATCTTTCAGAAATTTGGTGTAGCTGAAAATCCCCTTATTTGCGTAACTCCTGTGGTTGATGGCGAGATTTATTCTCAATAATAATTATAAATATCAGGTTTAGGTATGAAAAAATTCTTAATAAAATCGATAATAATAGTAATTACAATAACATTTACAGGAAGTGCCTTGTACATTTCAGATAAATCGAATTCTCAGATAAAAAATAAAACTGAGTTTCAGTTAAAACAGGATGAACTGGATAAATATCACTCGGATAAAAAACTTGGGTCGTTTGTTGAAAACGGGAAGACTTTTTTTAGACTATTTACACCCAATGCAGAAAAAGTTACTCTTGTTATATTTAATAAAGTTGATGATAAATCCGGTAAAGAATATGAATTGGTTAGAGACGAAAATGCTGTTTGGGAAACGGTACTGGATGGTGAACTTTACGGAAAATTTTATGGGTTTAATGTAAAACACAAAGGTAAAGAAACCGTACTTTGTCTTGATCCTTATGCAAAAGCCGTAGCAAGTTACAACACTTACTTTACGCCGCGTAAAGGTATTGTAATTAAAGAAGGTGATTATAATTGGGATTCTGATAACTGGATTCAAAGAGATTGGCGTGATTTAATAGTTTATGAAATGCACGTTCGTGATATGACCGAACATCAATCATCCGGAGTTAAAGAAAGAGGAACATATCGAGGTTTGATTGAAAATGGTAAAACTGGTGGTATAAATTACATAAAGAATCTTGGTGTTAACACAATTGAACTTTTACCTGCACAAGAATTTGCAAACATAGAAATTCCTTTTAAAGATTCTCTACGTGGAAAATTTAATACCTGGAATCCTTATGAACGAAATCATTGGGGATATATGACGGCGGCTTTCTTTGCCCCCGAATCTTACTTTTCGGAAAATGTTCGTGAGATAGAATTTAATAAATGGAGCGGTGCGGATACAAAAGCAGTAACTGATTTTAAAGATATGGTTAAAGCATTTCATAAAGAGAATATTGCAGTTATGATGGATGTTGTATACAATCACCTTTCTGAATACGAGTTTGGAAATTTAAAAGAGATTGATCGCGAATATTATTTTCGAACAAATCCCGATGGAAGTTATTGTGAGGTTAGCGGCTGCGGAAATGATTTAAAAACCGAACGTCCAATGATGCGAAGATTAATAGTTGAAAGTATTTTATACTGGATGAAAGAGTATCACGTTGATGGGTTTAGATTTGATCTTGGAAAGTTGCTTGACTGGGAAACAATCGAGACAATTATTTATGAAGCAAAAAAAATAAATCCTGATGTAGTTTTTGTCTGCGAGCCTTGGGGCGGCGGATATGATCCACAAGGTTTTTCACTTCGCGGATGGGGTGCGTGGAATGATCAAATAAGAAATGGAATTAAAGGTGAAAATCCAAATAACGGACTCGGCTGGATTTTTGGAAGTTGGTACGGAAATAATTCACCGCAAAGAATTAAAAGTTATGTAACAGGAACCCTAACGAAAGACTCACTTGGATTATTTCAAAAATCTGAGCACGCAGTAAACTATCTGGAATCACACGACGGTTATACTTTTGGCGATTTTGTAAGAATAGGACTTGGTGATGTAAAACCAGATGAAGTAATTAAAGATATAGATAAAAATGCAAAATTGACTATAACTCAACTTAGATTAAATAAACTTGGAGCTTTGTTTTTATTTACTTCTCGTGGAATAACGATGATACACAGCGGACAGGAATTTGCTAGAAGTAAAGTTCTTCCATTAAAAAATCAAAATGATCCGCATCGGGGTATGATTGATCATAACACATACGATAAAGACAACGAAGTGAATTATATAAATTATAGTCACGCCAAAATGAATCAGGACTTATGGGATTATTACAAAGGTTTGATTGAACTCCGAAAAGAATTTAAATCATTTCGAAGAGCAGAATATGATGAAGTGAAATTTATTACTGTGCACGATAATGATTTTGCATTAGGGTATGAATTAAAACACGACAGTGAAAATTTTGTGGTTCTTTTTAACGCACATCCTATAAAAGAAGTTGTTTGCGAACTTCCAAAAGGGAAATGGGAAGTTTTGGTTAATTCAGACAAAGCGGGAATAAAAGCGATTGAAACTGTAAGTGGAATAATTACAATTCCAACTTCATCAGGTTTTGT
>CALLZX010000056.1 GCA_937858935.1 uncultured Ignavibacteriales bacterium
TCGAATTAAGTATTGAAGAGCGTCCTTATAAGCAAAAAGTCTATACCAAATTTCCTTTTCTGTTGTCTTAGCTTGGATTTTTATTTTCAAAGATTTTTTTTCTGATAAATAAGCTGATGGAACAGTTAAAACCATGTAGCCAAAATTAGCTCCATTTGAATTTTGATGAACTGCAGTAAATGAAAGTTGTATTCCTTTTTTTCCAGAGAGTTCCCAGTACAAATCATTTATTGTTGAAAAGGAAATTATGTCTTCATCATCAATAAATAAATCAAACCATTCATTTCCAAGATTATTTCCAAAGCCGCAATTCCACAAAAAATATAATGAATCAGAATTGGGGGTGTTATTAAATTCTGAAGTACTCCATTCAATTAAATTTTCGCTGCCAGAAGTTCTCACAACATAAGCTGAATCTCTGTTAGAACCACTCCGGTGAGATTGATAAGGTGAATAGGAACCTGATTGAATTGATTTGTATCCTTCAAACCAATTATTTTTATTTATATATATTTTTGAGTGCAGATTAGCAATAGCTTTAATATTTATCTGCGAAATTGTGGTTGAAGTAAGAAATAGAAATACTACAAATATCCTTTTTATTAAATAAAATATTTTATCACCTAACTTTTTCAATTTAATCTCTTCGTTAGAAGCCAATCAAAAACTGCCGGATTACTGTATGTTCTGGTCCATGCATCATGAAACAGATCTGAATAAATTGTAAACAGTGGATTTCCACCACAATTTATTAATGTAGTTATAACACTCTGTGCTTTGTACAAAGGAATTATGGGATCGTGCTGTCCATGAAATCCCCAAAACGGAATATCCTTAATAACACATAAATCCCAACCATCTTCTATCCTGAATGCGATTGGCATTATTGCAGCAAATCGATTCGGATATCTGATTGCCATATCAAGTGTACCAATTCCACCCATACTAAATCCTGTTAAATAAATTCGGTTTGTGTCTACTGGATAACGTGCAATAACGCTATCAATCAATTTGTTTAATTTAATATCAGTTCTATCATAATACCATTCTGTAGTTGATGGACATTGCGGAGAAATGACAATAAACGGAAAATCATTTTTACCATCTAAAATTTTTGGAAGTCCATCACCTTTAACACGCCATAAATCTTCTCCTCTCTCTCCAATTCCGTGAAGAGAAATTATTAATGGAAATTTTCCATTCTCAACAGCAGAAGAATCACGGGGAGTAAAAAGCAAATAATTTAATGTTGAAGGATCGTATATTTCTTGTTGTATTATCGGGTCACTTCCAAAATCAGGTTGACCTAAAACATAATCAGCAAAAGCACCATTTGGTTGTGATGATGCATGATTAAAAATAAGAACACGATGATTTGATTCATCTACAAGATAAATCCTTCCAGCTTCATCACCATAAATTCCACGTAAATTACCAACTCCATTTCTTGAGTAGTTAATTAAGTTTGTCGTAAAATCGGGTTGGCCCAGAACACCATCAGCTGATGCTCCATTTACTTTTGAAGAAACTGAATCAAATCTTATAGCTCTCTTGTTATCATCTTCACAAACC
>CALLZX010000057.1 GCA_937858935.1 uncultured Ignavibacteriales bacterium
GTTAGACAAATGTCTCAGTTGTTTAAGGACTATGTTAAGATTAGTCGCAATGTTCCTAATGAAACTATTGCAGCATTTGATAACATTGAAGAACCTGATAGAAAAGTTTTTTACGCTGCTGCAAATATCAATCAATCAATCGAGATAAAACAAAATATACTTTCTAAGTACATTTTAAAAGAACAGTATTATGAAGTAATAAAAGTTCTAAATTCAGAAATTGATATCCTGAAAATTGAAAAAGAGATTGACAATAAAGTTCAGGAAAATATTGCTAAAACCCAGCGTAAGTTTATTATACAGGAACAAATAAAAATTCTGCAGGATGAACTTGGTGATGATGAGGAATCTTCTTCAGAATTTGCAAAGATTCGTGATCAGATTGTAAAAGCAAAAATGCCTAAAGATGTTGAAGCTAAAGCACTTGAAGAATTTAATAAGTTGAAGAAAACACCTTCAATGTCACCGGAATCAACCGTAATAAGAAATTATCTTGATTGGCTTGTTGATATTCCCTGGTACAAAAGAACAAAAGATAATTTAAGTATTAAGCATGTTCAGAAAATTTTAGATGAAGATCATTTTGGATTAGAAAAACCAAAAGAAAGAATTATTGAGCATATTGCTGTTCTAAATCTTGTTAAACATATGAAGGGACAGATATTATGTTTTGTTGGACCCCCCGGAGTTGGTAAAACATCTTTAGGAAAATCTATAGCGCGCGCGCTTGGAAGAAATTTTATTAGAATAAGTCTTGGAGGTGTTCGTGATGAAGCTGAAATCCGCGGTCATCGTAAAACATATATTGGTTCAATGCCGGGTAAGATTATACATTCGATGAAAAAAGCTGGAACGGTAAATCCAGTTATTTTACTTGATGAAATAGATAAAATGAGTATGGATTTTCGTGGTGACCCATCATCAGCGATGCTTGAAGTATTGGATCCTGAACAGAACAATTCATTTAATGATCATTACATTGAAGTTGACTACGATTTAAGTCAGGTTATGTTCATCACTACTGCAAATGTAAGATATAATATTCCGCTTCCATTGCAGGATAGAATGGAAATAATTGAACTGCCAGGATATCTTGAGTATGATAAACTTGAAATTGCAAAAAGACATATCTTACCTAAGCAGCTTATTGCACATGGAATTGAAAATAAAAATGTAACTTTTTCTGATGAAGGTATCAGAAAAATTATTTCAGAATACACACGAGAAGCAGGTGTAAGAAATCTTGAAAGAGAATTGGCTACAGTCTGCCGAAAAGTTGCAAGAGATATTGTTGTTAAAGAATCTGCAAATGGTAAAACCGTTAAACCTCATAAGCAAGTTATTGATGAAACCAGAATTGAAGATTATTTAAAAACCCCACGCTTCAGATCACACAGACACAGCAAATTAAATAAAGTCGGAAGCGTTACAGGTTTAGCATGGACAAGTGTCGGTGGAGAAATTCTTACAGTTGATGTTACGATTATGAACGGTGGCGGCAAGCTAACCTTAACCGGACAGCTTGGAAATATTATGAAAGAATCTGCGCACGCAGGACTAAGTTATCTTAGATCAAAAGCTAAGCAGTTAGGATTGAATCCTGATTTCTTTAAAGGAAAGGAGATTCATATCCATCTTCCTGAAGGTGCAATTCCAAAAGATGGGCCTTCTGCCGGAATAACAATGGCAATGGCAATGCTTTCTGCCGTAAGCGGTATTCCAGCTTCAAACAATATTGCTATGACAGGAGAAATTACTTTAACAGGGTCTATTCTTGCTATCGGTGGGTTGAATGAAAAACTGCTTGCTGCAAAACGTAATGATATAAAAACAATTCTTATCCCAAAGGATAATGAGATTGATTTAAAAGAGATGCCAGAAAAAGTTAAAGAGGGATTAAAGATTATTCCGATTGCAAAATTGGAAGAAGCAATTCCTTATGTATTTCCAGATATGAAGAAAATTAAACCGGCTCCAAAACAAAAAATAATTAAGACCAAAAAGAAGAAATAGTGTCTGAATCATTAATTATAAATAACGATGCTTCTATCGATGAACAGTATCAGCTTTTAGTTAAACAGATTAAAAGTTTATTAAGAAAAGAAGATAATCTAATAACTAATCTTTCTAATTTTACGGCAGCTCTAAAACAAACGTTTAATAAAATTAGCTGGGTTGGATTTTATCTTTTTGATGGCACAAAGCTCTATCTTGGACCTTTTCAGGGAAAAGTTGCATGTACAGAAATCCAAATCGGCAGCGGAGTCTGCGGTACATCTGCACAAAAAAGAGAAACTATAATTGTAACTGATGTTGATAAATTTCCAGGACACATTGCCTGTGATGTTGAATCAAGATCAGAAATTGTTGTTCCGATTTTTAAGGGAGATAAATTATTTGGTGTTTTAGATTTAGATAGCACGGATTATAATTCATTTAACGAAACAGATAAAAAGCATCTTGAAGAATTAGTAAGTTTTTTAAGTAAAGAAATTATATAAAGTTTATGGCTTATCAAGTAACGGCAAGAAAATGGCGTCCGCAAAAATTTGAAGATGTTGTTGGTCAGGAACACATTACAGCAACTTTAAAGAATGCAATTAAAAGTAATCGTATTGCTCATGCATACATCTTTACTGGTCCACGGGGTGTTGGTAAAACTACAACCGCAAGAATTCTTGCAAAAGCTTTAAACTGTGAGAATCCAAAAGACTTTGAACCTTGTAATGAATGCGCAATGTGCAAAACAATAAATGATTCCCAGACAATGGATATTATTGAAATTGACGGCGCATCTAATCGCGGTATTGATGAGATAAGAACATTAAGAGAATCTGTAAAATATGCACCAACGCGTGGTAAGTATAAGATATATATTATAGATGAAGTTCACATGCTTACAAAGGAATCATTTAATGCATTCCTAAAAACTTTAGAAGAACCACCGGCACATACAATTTTTGTTTTTGCAACAACAGACATTCATAAAGTTCCGCTTACAATTATTTCTCGCTGTCAGAGATTTGATTTTAGAAGAATCCAGCTTGATACGATCAAAAGCACGTTGAGTAATATTGCTAAAGAAGAAAATATCTCTATCGATGATAAAACACTAACACTAATTTCTAAAAAAGCAGATGGTGCTTTGCGTGATGCTCAAAGTTTGTTTGATCAGGTAATTTCTTTTTGCGGTGATAATATAGATTCTGATACAGTTTCTAAAATGTTAAACCTTATCGACGATGATTTATTTTTTACAATATCAGATGCTATTCTTGAGAAGGATTTTAATGTAGTCTTTCATACAACAGATAAAATTTATCAGAATGGCTGGGATTTTATAGATTTTACTGATGGATTGCTTGAACACTTTAGAAATATTCTTACAGTGATTTTAACGGAAAGAACGGAGCTGGTCGAAACTGCTGAAGTTTATCGTACAAAGTATGCAAATTACATTCAGACTTTTTCTAAAGGTGATTTGTTAAGAATATTAAATTACTTAAGTAAACTTCAACAAGAGTTACGATATTCAAATAATCAAAAACTAAAAATAGAAATCGCATTAACAAACTTAGTTGGATTAGAAAAATCTGCCACACTTTCAGAAATAATTTCCGGATTGGAATCAGGAAATATTGAGATAAAAACAAATGAATCCGGCTCTGGTACAAGAGAAAAGAGTGGTGGTACTTATTCATCAAAACAAATTGTTCCTGAAAAAAAACGCGAGATAAAATCTGAACCTATTCCAAAGACGGAAGCATTTGTTCCTCCAATTAAAGAAAAGCTATCCGGTATTCAATCAGATTTAAATTTTGAGATGATAACTAAAAAGTGGCAAAGTTTTGTTGATGATGTTTGCAAGGAAAAGTCCTTCCTGCTTACCCCGCTTTTTAACAATGTAAAACCGATTAATTTTGATGGGACAAATCTGCAATTGGAATCATCTGATCCAACAACTGAGTCTTCCCTTCTCCTTCATCAGGAATATATTGATAAAAAATCCCGTGATTTTTTTGGAAAAAAAGTTACAATAAAGTTTGCCTCTGAGGAATCACCTAAAGCAAAATCTATTGCTGTTAAGGATACTAAATCTACAAAAAGCGCAAAATCGTCTAAAATCACTGATCCTTATGAAAAAATCATTATTGAGGATCTGGGAGGACGGGAAATAAACTAAATCCCCTGATTTTTTTCTGCTTTTTCAATCTCCCTAAACGTTTGATAATTAAATAGTTATGTATATTTTTGTGTCCTATGTCAAAAAATCTAATCATTGCCATAGACGGACCAGCAGGCTCCGGAAAAAGTACAACCGCAAAACTTGTAGCTAAAAGATTGAACTATCTTTACATTGATACAGGCGCGATGTATAGGGCGGTTACATTATTCGTTTTAAGAAATAATTTAATGGGTAAAACGGATGATATAATAGAGTTTGCTAAGAGTTTGAATATTGTTCTAAGTTTTATTGATGGTGAAACTAATATTACTGTAAACGGAGAGGATGTTTCTAAAGAAATACGCTCTTTTGAAGTAAATAGTAACGTTAGTGAAATAAGCTGTATCGAAGGTGTTAGAAAAATTCTTGTAAAGAAGCAGCAGGAAATGGGTAAAAATGGCGGTGTTGTTATGGAAGGCAGAGATATAACGACAGTGGTTTATCCGAATGCAGATGTTAAAATTTTTCTTACTGCTGGTATAGATGAACGAGCTGAAAGACGTGCAAAAGAGTTTTTGGAAAAAGGGACTGATGTTCCGATCGACAAAGTAAAAGAGAATTTAAAAAACAGAGATTTTATCGATTCTAACCGCGAAGCAAGTCCACTTACAAAAGCTCCTGATTCAATCGAAGTTGATACATCAAACACCACAATAGAAGAACAAGTTGAATTGATTTTGGATCAAGTTAAAATTATTGCTGATAAAAAAGGAAATTAGAATTTAAGCCGGCTAAACTAATGTTAAACTAAATAATCTGTTCGCCTGAGCTATCCGGCTGAGACTCAGAAAAACAGAAAGTATTTTTAGGAGGATTAATGTCCCAAGAAAAAGAAACGACTCTAAAAACTGTGACTCCCGATGAGTATGAAAAAGCCAAGAATAAATTTAACGATGAAGAATATTCTCAAGAAGAGTTTATGGCGTTGGCCAAACTTTACTTAGATTCATTTAGAGATGTTAAAGAAGGCGAGATGATCAAGGGGAAAGTTGTTAGAATCATGGGTGATAATGTTATCGTTGATGTTGGTTTTAAATCAGAAGGTACGATTCCACGTAACGAATTTTTTGAAGGAGTCGATCTAAAAGTCGGACAGGAAATTGAAGTTGTTCTTGAAAGTGTTGAAGATCAGGAAGGTAATCTTGTTCTTAGTAAACAAAGAGCAGACTTCTTAAGAATCTGGGAAAAAGTTCTCAGAGCTCATGATACCGGCGAAATTATCGAGGGTAAAATCGTTAAAAGAATTAAAGGCGGAATGGTTGTCGATCTTTTAGGAATGGAAGCATTCTTACCAGGTTCACAGATCGATATTCGTCCTATTAGAGATTTTGATGCATTCGTTGGTCAGACAATGGATTTCAAAGTTGTAAAAGTTAACGTTCCAACAGAAAACGTTGTTGTATCACATAAAGTACTTGTTGAGGAAGAAATTTCTGATCAAAGAAATGCGATACTTAACAGCCTTGAAAAAGGACAGATTCTTGAAGGTATCGTAAAAGCAATCACAGATTTTGGTGTGTTTGTTGATCTTGGCGGCGTTGATGGTCTTATCCACATTACAGATCTTAGCTGGGGAAGAATCAACCATCCAAATGAAGTTGTAAAACTTGACGAAACAATTAAAGTTGTGGTTACTGATTTTGACGAAGAGAAAAGAAGAATTTCACTTTCACTTAAAAAACTTCTTCCACATCCTTGGGAGCAAATCCAGGAAAAATATAATCTTGGTGACAAAGTTTCAGGCAGAGTTGTTTCTCTTACTGATTACGGCGCTTTCATTGAAATCGAAAAAGGTATCGAAGGTCTTATTCACAATTCAGAAATGAGCTGGACACAGCACATTAAACATCCATCACAAATAGTTGCTATGGGACAGGTTGTTGAAGCAATTATTTTAAGTCTTGATAAAGAAGAGAAGAAAATTTCTCTGGGAATCAAACAACTTGAACCAGATCCATGGGAAACTTTGATGGCTAAATATCCTGTTGGTTCTAAACATTCAGGTGTTGCACGTAATCTTACAAACTTTGGCGTGTTCGTTGAACTTGAGCCTGGTGTTGATGGACTAGTACACATTTCTGATTTATCGTGGACAAAGAAAATCCGCCATCCCGGGGAAGTTGTAAAGAAAAACGAAAGAATAGACGTTATTGTTCTTGGTGTTGATGTTGAGCAGAGAAAAATATCCTTAGGACATAAACAAATTATGGATAATCCATGGGATACATTTGAACAAGATTACTCTGTTGGAAAAATCACTGATGGTAAGGTTGTTAGAATAATTGAAAAAGGAATTATCGCTGAACTTCCTTCACACGTTGATGGTTTTGTACCGACAACACAGCTTTCTACATCAAAGATTAAAAATATTGCTAATCACTTCCCTATCGATTCAACAATCCCTTTAAAGGTTATTGAATTTGATAAGGAAAGCAAGAAAATAGTTTTAAGTGCTATCGCAGCTCTTAAAGAAAAATCTGATGCTGAAATTGAACAGTATATCAATACTTATAAATTAGAGCGTGTTACTGTTCAGAATATTCAAAGTGCAGAAATGGGAACAATTGATTCTTCTGAATTCCCGATCTTTGAAGTTCCTGAGCCAGAAACATCGAAAAAAGAAGAGACTGAATAAATTCTCTTAAATATTCTATATTAGGAGCGGGAAAACATCCCGCTCTTTTTATATCAATTAAAAATATTTTTAATGCCCCAAACAGTAGCATTACATACATTAGGCTGTAAACTTAATTTTTCAGAAACGTCAACAATTGGAAATCAATTTTTAAAGAATGGATTCTCTGTTGTAGATATGAAAGACAAGGCAGATGTATATGTATTTAATACTTGCACCGTTACAGAAAATGCTGAAAAAGAATGCAGACAACTTGTAAGAAGAGTTCTAAGAAATAATCCGAATGCTTATGTTATAGTTACCGGATGTTATGCTCAATTAAGGGCAGATGAGATTTCTGCGATTGATGGTGTTGATGCTGTACTTGGAAGTAATGAAAAATTTGAAATTTTTTCCCTTCTGAAGGATTTCAATAAAAAAGAACTATCCTGCATTTACGTTTCTCCAAATGATGAACTTAATAAATTTGGGTTAGCAAGTTCTACTGATGCAGACAGCAGAACAAGAGCTTACTTCAAGATACAGGATGGATGTGATTACAAATGTACATTCTGCACGATTCCTCTTGCACGTGGTAAAAGCAGAAGTATGAATCCGGATCTTGTTGTTGAGGAATTTACAAACCTTGTAAAACAAGGCTACAAAGAGATTATTTTAACTGGTGTAAATGTCGGCGATTATGGAAAATCTTATGATTTGGATTTCTATGAACTGCTGAAAAAACTAATTCAAGTTGATGGTAATTTTAGAATTCGTATTAGTTCGATTGAACCTAATCTACTTACAGATGAGATTATAAATCTTACGGCAGAATCAGAAAAACTATGCAAACACTTTCATATACCGTTGCAAAGCGGCAGTGATACGATTTTACGTTCGATGCAAAGAAGATATTCTGCAGAAGATTATAGACAAGTAATTTTAAAAACAAAACATTTGATTCCTGATGTTGGAATTGGTGTGGATGTAATTGTTGGATATCCTGGTGAAACTGAAAAAGAGTTTATGGAAACATATAATTTCCTTCTTGATCTACCAATCTCATACTTGCACGTTTTCACTTATTCTGAAAGACCTGATACGAAGGCGCTGACAATTTCAGAATCAGTTGATCCTTCTGAAAGAAAACGAAGAAACAAGATGCTCAGAATTTTAAGTGATAAAAAGAAGAATTATTTTTACAATCAAATGATTGGGAAAAATGTTGATGTGCTTTTTGAATCCAAAGACGAGAGTGGTACAATAAAAGGATTTTCTTCCAATTATGTTAGAGTTCAGAATGCATATAGCAAAGACTTAGAAAACCAGATTTGTAATGTTGCAGTATCAGGAATCGAAAACGGTTTAGTTTATGGTGAAATAAAAGAGATAAAAAATTCCGTTGCATTAGAAATATCCTCAATCTAATATTAGAGTAAAAAAAATGAAAAATATTCTCATACTTCTAATAATTCTCGCTAGCCAAATTTTTTCACAAAATAATGAATCTTCTTTTTATTCATTCAAACAGCAGGCTATTTCTGAGATATCCCAAATAAAAGATCTGGATCAGCCAGTTGTTGATGACAATGTAAAGCAAAAGAAGAGTACCGGCCTGGCAATTGTGTATTCTTTGTTGTTACCCGGAATGGGCGAATTATACGCCGATGCCTATGACAGCGGAGTATATTTTACAATTGCTGACGGCGTACTTTGGGGAACTTACGTTGGAATGAATGTTTATGCTAACTGGCAAAAGGACAGATACATTTCTTATTCCCAGACCAATGCCGGTGTAACACCTGAAAATAAGGATGAGGATTATTATGCAACGATTGGAGAATATTTAGATATCGATCAATATAATGATCAGCAGGCATTTGAGTATAATTTTGATGAAATGTATGATACTGAAACTCATTTCTGGAAATGGAATACTTCCGAAGAAAGAAAAGAATATAGAGATATGTGGGTTTCATCAGAGCAGACTTTTAATGATGTAAGATTTGTTGTTGGTGCGTTATTACTCAATAGAGTTATCAGTGCTATAAATGCCGTAAGATTAGTTTCAAAGTATAACAATAATCTTAGCCAGGAAGTTGGGTGGAATGTTTCATTAGGTGTTCAGAGTTACCCCGATAATACCTCATCTTACAATATTAACTTTATTACATCCTTTTAATTGAAAAGCCCATCAAATTTGATGGGCTTTTTTAATGGTTATTATCTAAGCAGAAGCATCTTTTTAACTAATTCGTTTTCCCCGATTCTTAATTTGTATAAATAAATTCCACTGGAAAGATTTTGCGAATTAAATTCCACCTCATAGTTACCTGCCGATTTGAATTCATCAACAAGTACAGCTACTTCATTTCCAAGAACATCATAAATCTTGAGTTGTACTCGAGACCCTTCGACTCCGCTCAGGGTGACATTCGGGATTGCATATTTAATTGTTGTACTAGGATTAAATGGATTGGGATAATTTTGCGCTAAAGAAAATTCTGTTGGAGAAATCAGTTCAACTTCAACTACATTCGAATATCCAAACAAACCATTAAAATCAATTTGCTTTAATCTGTATTGATACTTTCCTGAAGGCAGGTTTTCATCATTGAAAGAATAAGTTTGGGTTTCTGTTGTTGTTCCATATCCATTTATAAAACCGATTGATTTCCAATCTTCTTTGCGAACTGGAGACTGAAGACTGCTGACTTGTTTTCTTTCTAAATTAAATCCCATATTATTTGTTTCTGTTGCTGTTTTCCAATTGA
>CALLZX010000058.1 GCA_937858935.1 uncultured Ignavibacteriales bacterium
GTATGCAGGTTCAAAAACTTGAAGAGGAACTCGGTGTTTTGATTTTTGATCGAAGTAGAAATCCAGTTTCTTCCACAGATGTTGGTGAGCAACTTATAAGACAAGCAAAAATTATTTTAGGCGAGCGTGATCGTTTTCAAAATATCGTAGAAAATGTGAAAGGTGAATTTAGTGGAATTTTAAGAGTTGGAATAATCCCAACTATTGCTCCGTTTTTATTGCCGCTTTTTCTTCAATCGTTTATGGATAAGTATCCTAAAGTAGAATTAATTTTTGATGAGTTAACAACCAATGAAATTGTTGCTGGAATTCATAAATCAACTTTGGATTTTGGTATTCTTGCATTACCAATAGATGATTCAGGAATTGTTGAAGAGTCGCTTTATTACGAGCCATTTGTAGCTTTCATTCCTGAAAAACATAAATTATTTGCCAAAGAAAAAATTGGTATTGAGGATTTATATGTAAATGATTTATTACTTCTTAAAGAAGGACATTGTTTGCGTGAACAAACTCTGAAAGTTTACAGAACTTCTGAAAAAGAATGGCGTGATGATCACAATAAAATTCTTTTTGAATTTGGTAGTTTAGATACATTAATAAATTTAGTTCAGCAGAATTTTGGAATTACATTACTTCCATATTTATCTACAAAGTTTATGAAGGATGATTCGCAGTTAAATTTAGTTCGGGAATTTAATTCTCCAGTTCCAAAGAGAGAAATAGGATTAGTTTATAGTAAATCATTTATTAAAAAGCAGCTGATTGGCGCATTAAAAAAAGAAATTTTAATTGCTGTACCAAAAGAATTAACTGATAAAAAAGAAGGGTTGATAATTCATTAATTATGTTTACAATAAAACGAAAAATTAATTTTTTTGATTGCGATCCGGCCGGAATAATTTTTTACTCAAGGATATTTGAGTTCTGCCACTCCGCTTATGAACACATGATTTCGAGTTTTGAATTGAAAGAAAATTACTGGATGAATGAAGATTACGTTGTTCCGATTATACATTCGGAAAGCGAATATGTAAAACCAATAAAATATGGTGATGAAATTTCAGTTAATGTTCAGGTTTCGCAATTAAAAAGTTCATCTTTCGAACTAACTTATGTAATCAAACGTGAAAAGGAACTTTGCTGTCATGCAAAAACAGTTCATGTTTTTGTTGATAAAAAAAGCTGGAAGAAGAAAGAAATGTTTGATGATCTAAATGAAGGATTGAAAGCACACAAAAGCTAAAACATTTTTTTAATTTTTTCTCTTTCTAACTTTCCTAAACTTGTTCGTGGTAATGTATCTGTAAAGAAAAACTGTTTTGAAATTTTATATCCGGCAAGCTGTTGTTTTAATATTTCTTTTATCATTTTTGCATTAACAAAATTATCTTCTTTAACAATCACACAAGCAACAATTTGTCCCCAGGTTTTATTCGGTTTAGAAAAAACACAAACTTCTTTTATTCCTTTGATTTTCAGAATTGCTTTTTCAACTTCAATAGGGGTTACATTTTCTCCGCCTGTAACAATTAAATCATTTCTTCTGGCTTCGATAAATAAATATCCATCGTCATCAACAAATCCTAAATCACCCGAATGATAAAAATCGTTTATTAATTTAGATGAAGTTTTTTTTTCATCTCCAAGGTACTTTTTAAATAAACTATTTGATTTAATAAGTATTTCTGAATCATCTGATATTTTTATTTTGACATTATTAAGTGGCTTTCCAACTGATTGTGGTTTTGATATGATTTCATTTGCTGAAATTGCAGTAACCATTGAAGCAGTTTCTGATGAACCATAAACACGGTATGGCTTCCATCCAAGTTTTTCAGCCTCAAATATCAACTCATCATCAACAAACCCACCGCCTACTAGAGTAATTCTTACAGATTTAGAAGCCTTCATTCCGAGATAAATAAATTTCTGAAGTTGAGCAGAAACAAGGGAAATATGAGTAGGATTTAATTTTGTTATTGCGGTAACCAAATCATCAGTTTTTAGTGATTCAGATAGAACAATTGTACATCCATAATAAAGTGAACGGCAGAGAATTTGAAATCCCCCAATATGATAAAAAGGAAGGGAAGTGAGCCAGCGATCTTTTTCTTGATGCTTTAAAATTTGATTTCCGTTTTCAATACTTTTAATTAGTGATGAAAAAGTATGAACAACTCCTTTTGGTCTTCCTGATGTTCCCGAAGTAAAAATAACAACAGCTTCATCATCGTTGTTTGGAATAGAAATATCAGAATAAATATCCTCACAGTGCAATAATTGGTAGAAATCAATTTTAATATTTTCTATGTGATTTAATTCGTTGTTAATGTATTTATCAGAAATCAATAAATTAAAACCATAATCTTCAATTATAGTAATAATTTCTTTTTCTAAAAGTTTTGAATTTATAACTACAGGAATTGCCCCGAGGTACCAAAGTCCAATTATTGTTTTAATAAAGTAAAATTGATCTTCAATCAGGATGGGGACATAATCATTTTTTTTAATTTGCTTTGAGGCTAGAAATCCGGCGATAGTTTGTGATTGATCAAATAGTTCTTTATAAGTCAATTCATGATTATTTGATACGATTGCAATTAAATCAATATGGTTGGAGAAAGAGAAAAAGTTATTTAAAAGATTATCTTTCAACTTTTTTAAGATTATAAAATAATGCCAATAGAGAGAAGTAAACCATATATAGCAGAAAACTTTGCAGAAAGTTCTAAAGTTTTATTGAGCTGTGTACCAGTTAACGCATAAATCATTTTTACAAGAGTTATCGCAATGGGTAAAGTTATGTATGGCAAGAATATCCAGATATTAAAATCATATTTAAAGTGAAGCAGAAAAGGAATGAAAAAAGAAATAAGAATAAAGAAAACATATTCATAACGAGAAAACTCTCTACCAAGTAAAACTGCCAATGTATTTTTACCTGCGGTTTTATCTTCTTCAATATCACGATAATTATTTACAATTAATATGTTTGTTATAAGTGCTCCAACAGGAAGTGAAATTAGAAAAGCAAGTGAAGTAAATTGCTGAGCATGCAAATAATAAGTTCCAACTGTCCCGACAATCCCAAAAAATATAAATACAAATAAATCTCCAAGACCATTATAGGCCAAAGGGAATGGTCCTGCTGTGTAAGCTAAACCTGCAACTATTGAGAAAATTCCGATCCAAAGAATCATCAATCCAACAGAATAAACCAGATATAAACCTAAAAGAAATGCAGTAAAGAAAACTAAAAATATTCCCCATTTCATTTCTTTTACTGAAATCAATCCTGATGCTAAAACTCTTAATGGACCTTTTCTTTCTTCAGTGTCTGTCCCCTTCAGAAAGTCATATAAATCGTTTGTAAAATTTGTACCAATTTGAATAAGTATTGAACAGAACAATGCTACAATTGAAAAAGCTGGATAAAATATTCCCTGATAAATTGCCAGAGCAGATCCAACCATAACAGGAACTAATGCCGCAGGCAATGTTCTTGGTCTGCTTGCTAAAATCCAGCTGTGAATTTTAGAAATATTTTTTTTCTCTTCTTTCATTAAGGAAGTTTAGGAAACTTTTTAAAATTTGGTTTACGTTTTTCGTTATATGCTTTTTTGCCTTCCTGTGCTTCTTCACTCATATAATATAGCAGTGTTGCATTACCCGCAAGTTCCTGAATTCCTGTTTGCCCATCAAGTTCCGCGTTAAAGGCAGATTTTAAAACACGAATTGCCATTGGACTATGTTGTAAAATCTCTGTTGCCCAATGAACACCTTCTTCTTCAAGTTTATCAACCGGAACAACTTTGTTTACTAATCCCATTTGCAAAGCTTCTTGTGCATTATATTGTCTGCATAAATACCAAATTTCACGAGCTTTCTTTTGTCCAACCATTCTTGCAAGATAACTTGAACCAAATCCGCCATCAAAACTTCCAACCTTTGGTCCTGTTTGGCCAAAGAGTGCATTATCAGCAGCGATAGTTAAATCACAGATTACATGAAGAACATGTCCGCCGCCAATCGCGTATCCGGCAACTAATGCAATCACAACTTTTGGAATACTGCGAATTAATTTTTGAAGATCTAAAACATTTAATCTTGGTACACCATCTTTACCAACATAACCCATATCGCCACGAATGCTTTGATCACCACCAGAACAAAAAGCGTATTTACCATCTTTTGCAGGACCATAACCTGTAAAAAGAATTACTCCAATGTTTTGATCTTCACGCGCATCTGAAAAAGCATCGTACATTTCAAAAACTGTTTCAGGACGAAATGCATTTCTTTTTTCCGGTCGATTGATTGTAATTTTTGCAATACCATCCATCTTTTCGTAGATGATGTCTTGATAGTTTTTAACTTTTATCCAATTAAAACTCATAATTATCCTTAATTAAAACTGTCCTAAATAATTTAAAACTATTTCGATAAAACGTTTTGATTCTTCAAGGTGGGTGTTATGCCCCGAATTACGCACAATTTTATGTTTGGCTTTAAAGAATCTTTTCGACAGTCGTGCATTTATCCCAGTGAATTTACTGTCAAGTTCACCAGTTATAAGCAAAGTTTTTAGCGGAATCTTCTTTAATTTATCATGCACTGGCGGCATTATGCCGGTGCTAAAACCTTTTAATGAATTTGCATAACCAATTTTACTTCCCGAAGCCTTTTTCTTTTTTATTTTTTTCAACTTGTCATTAGAAAATCTTCTTTGAGTGTTAAATAATTCCTGATCATTCCACATTTCTATAAACTCTTCAAGCGTATGAGTTTCTATAAACTCAGCAAGTTTTAAATCTTCCTCATATCTTTTTTGGCGTTCTTCATCATTTTTGATCCCAGCTGAAGCACTTTCCAGAATTAATCCTTTAAGATCATCAGGGTAAACAGATGCATAACAAAGCGCAATTCTACCACCCATCGAATATCCTAGAAGAAAAACTTTATTTGGAGTAAGATGATCTTTTACGAATTTAATCTGATTGACAATGGATTCAATACTGTAATTAGATGCACTTCCCGGTGCATCACTTTTTCCGTGGCCAACAATATCTAATGCTATGTAATTATATTTATCAGGTAATTGTTCAAAAACAGGAAACCAATCTTCAGCACATCCGGTAAATCCATGCAAGAATAAAACATAATCTTTGGCTTTATCAATTTCCTTTGGATGTTCTATATTTATTTTTACACCATTAGCATCAAGTTTCATAATTCCTCAAAAAATTTTCTACTAGCTTATTAGATTTTTTCCAATATTTTTTTCTTAATGACAAAGAATAATCTGCATTTGTTTTTATCTCAAACACTGCCGGTTTTTTTCTTACCGATGATACTTTTATATGATTCAATATATCCGACTGCGATTTTAACTCTTTATAATCTATATCAAAAGCTTCAGTAAGTTTTTTAAAAGAAAGATTTGTTGAGGTTAAGAAATATTTATCGAAAACATTTTTGTACTCTGCGATCGGCAGAAATTTAAAGATAGCACCACCATTATTGTTTATTAATAATGTGATTAAAGGAATATTGTATTGTTTTGCAATCAACAGACTGTTTATATCATAATAAAAAGATAAATCGCCCGTAACAAGATAAGTGAGATTTTTTGATTGAGAACAAATGCCGAGTGCTGTTGAAGTGATACCATCAATTCCGCTAGCACCTCTATTTTGGAACACATTTATATTTTTACGCACAATGGATGAAAAAAAATCTAGATCGCGAATAGGAACACTGTTACCAATCATCAAATTAGAATTTGGCGGAATAGATTCAATAATATTTAGCAGAAGTCCTATTTCATTTATTCTTTTTGATATTGAAAAGATTTCAGATTTGATTTTCTCAATTTCATAGTCTAAAAATTTTAGCGATTTTAAAAGTGGCGAAAAATCTTTTTGCTTTACATCTACTGAGTTGAAAAGATTTTCTAAGAATAATTCTTCATTCGCTTTTAAGACTTTAAATTTACGAGTAGGATCATGTATATCTGCAAATCGGTTAATTATAAATCCCTTAGGCCGAACTATTGAATAAAAATCATCTAATTTGGGAGAAGTTAAAGTTCTGCCAAAATGTAAAACAAATTTTGGAAAAAATATTTTTGAAAAAGATTTAGATCGTAACAAGGCGTCATAATTTGTTATCAAATTGGAAAATGGTTTTGTCTTAAATCTTAGTCCATTGGATGCATCTGAAAAAACAGGAAGAGAAAATTTAAGTGAAAAATTCTCAAGATTAGATTTGAAGGAATCAGTAAAGTTACCTGGTCCGATTGTAATTAAACCTTCACCGCTTTTACGAAGTAAGTCCGCGACTAATTTAATTTCACTTTGTTCAGTGTTTTTAGCCGCCACCTTATGATCAGTAGCCAGTTCTTCAGGTAATGATTCAAGCAATATCTTTTCTTGAATCTCATCTGTGAAAGAATTTGGTTCAAGTGGTTTTTCAAAGGGAATATTGATATGAACAGGACCGATGTTTTGCTCATTGCTGATATCAAATGCATTTTTTGCAGCTTCTTTTAAATGTCTTATTTTCTTTAAATCTAATTTTGGCAAACCTGTATCATAAAAAAATCTTGTATGGTTATTATAAAGATGATCTTGATTTATAGTTTGGTTAGCTCCTGAGTTGCGTAAACTCGAAGGTCGATCAGCAGTGCAAATGATTAATGGAACTCTGTTTTGATAAGCCTCAATTACTGCAGGATATAATTCTGCTGCTGCTGTTCCAGATGTTGTGATAATAACAACAGGTGAATTTGTTTGCTTTGCAATTCCTAATGCGAAAAATCCAGAAGTTCTCTCATCAACAATTACATAAGATTTAATTTTTTTGTTTTGTGAAAGTGCGTAAGTAAGCGGAGTGCTTCTTGAACCTGGAGAAATACATGCATATTTAACACCGCACTCAGCAAGCTGATCAAAAAAAATATTGGCCCAAAAATAATTACGATTAATTTTTATCAGCATTACTAAATAAGGAAAGTATTGGTTTTAATTTTAGTTGAGTCTCTTCAAACTCTTCTTTAGGATCAGAGCCTTCAACAATACCGCAACCTGCATAAGCATAAAGTTTATTGTCTTTTACTAACGCAGAACGAATGGTTACAAAAAATTCACCATAACTATCTGCATTAAACCATCCAATAACTCCCGAAAATAATCCGCGATCAAAATTTTCAGTTTTCTCAATCATTTTTAGTGATTGATCTTTTGGGATGCCGCATACAGCAGGGGTAGGAAATAAGGAAGAAATTATTTTAAATATCTGATCTTTAGATTTTAGAGTTCCCGTGACCGAAGTTTGCAAATGTTGAATGTTAGGTAATTTTTTCACAACTGGGTTTTTCGTTATTTCAACTTTATCAACAAAATTGAATACAGATTTTTTTATGTAATCTATAACAGCATCATGTTCAACATTATTTTTATCACTCTGTAGAAGTTCATTTTCTAATAATTTATCATGGTCAGGATTAGTTCCTCGCTTTATTGAACCAGCTAAAGCTTCTGTAAAAAATGTGTTACCAGAATATTTAATAAGTATTTCTGGAGTTGAACCAAAGAAAATTGATTTCCCGGATTTAAACAGAAAATTTGTACAGGTTGGATACTTTTTATTCAAGTCATCAAGAGTTTTTTGCCAGTTTATTGTAGTAGAAATTTCATTTTCCACTCTGCGAGCGATAACTACTTTTTCAATACTTTCGTGTTTTATTTCTTTAACCACAGATTCGATTTTATTTTTCCAATTCTCAAAATCGTCTTTATCATTTAAGCTTTTAAGAATTGCTGTATTAGCTGTGCTTTCCTGTAAACGGTTTTCAAGATTATAAATCAATTCCGTTTCGCGCTCAAGAAATTCATTAAAATTTTCGTGATGAGAAAAACTTTCCGAGAAAAAGTTTGCAATAATAAAACACGTTCCGGAATGCTGAAACAAAATTATTTTAGGAACAATAAAATCCAAATCATTAAAGTCATTCCACTCTTCAGAATTATTTTTAATAGGAAACTTTACTGATGTAATAAAGATTGGAAGATTAAACTTTTCATAATCGCTATGATTGGAAACAAGTTTGCTTTTTAAAACCGATATCTCGTCAGCTAATAATTCGTAATTATCAAAGCTAAAAGACTGTTTATTAAGAATTTCAAAGGATAAAAAAGAGATATTATTTTCAGGTTCAGCATAATAAAAAACATCATCGGCTTTTGTTGCAAAATGTTCAAGCAGTAATGTAAACTTTAGCTGGCTGATTTTTGCAGCGTAACTGAAAAAAATTTTATTAGGATCACTCAGATTTTCTGAAAAATCATTTGAAGTGTTTGCCGTTATTTGTGAAGTGTTGCTCATAAATCTCTATTGTTTACTTAAGTAAAATTAAGTTATTAGGTTAAAAGTTCATATGAAGAAAACTAAAAATTCATATCTTTTTCCACAGTATCCAGAATTCGGAGATAACTATCGTATCTTTCTGCTGAAATGTCATCATTTTCGACCGCATTTATAATTGCACAGCCCGGTTCGTGATGGTGAGTACAGGTATTAAATCGGCAATCTTTCATAAATTTTTCAAATTCTTTAAAGTAATGTCCCAAATCTTCTTTCCTTATCCCAAAAGGATCAATCTCCCGGACTCCAGGTGTATCAATTATATAAGTTTCATCACCGACAAAGATCATAACACTAGTTACTGTAGTATGAGTTCCTTTTAAAGTGTAATTACTTACTTCACCAACTTTAAGATTCAAATCAGGATAGAATAGATTTAGCAGAGTGGATTTGCCAACACCCGATTGCCCCCAAAAAAGATTTTTCTTCCCGTTTAGTGATTTGAATAAGTAGTCTAATCCAGTTGAATCTATTGCAGATGTAAGAAAAACATTGTAACCGATTTTTTTATATAGATCAGCCCAGATTTTAACTGATGATTCATCTGCAAGATCTGTTTTATTAATGACTATGTTTGTTTTAATTTGTGCGCTTTCACACGCGACCAAAAATCTATCTAAAGTCTTATTATTAAAATCCGGTTCTAAAGTACTTGTCACAATAAAAATATTATCAATGTTCGATGCAATTATCTGCTCAAGTCTTTCTCCACGAAAACTTGCCCCGCGAGTTTTTATAGCTTTTCTTGAAAGATAATTTTTGCGCGGCAGAATTTCATAAATAACACCGGTTCCATCTTCATTTAAATCATATAGCACCGAATCACCAACAGACGCAAAATCTCTGTTAAATAGTTTATCCTTCTTAAGATTAAAATCTTTTTTGAATTTCCCTTTAAGTGAGCATCTAATCAGTGAATGATCTTTTTCTGAAAAGATATAAAGATCTTTACTTTCCGATCTTGAAATAATTCCTTGTATGATAATCTCCTTTTAAAATAAAAAAAGCACCATACCGAAAATATGGTGCTTTGACTCGTTAATCAATTAAAATATAGTTAGAACCAGAAAGTACTTGTTAACATTGCAGTTTGCTGTTTTACATCCTGATAAACTCTTGATACATTCGTATCATAATTATC
>CALLZX010000059.1 GCA_937858935.1 uncultured Ignavibacteriales bacterium
GATTCAAATCCAACTGATGAAGATCTTGAAAAGATGAAAATTACATTAAACTGGTTAGTTAAAAATAGAAATCAAGTTAAAGTTTTTTATTTGAAGGATTATTTATCAAAAGAACAGTTGTTTGAAAGTATTTCGCAAAGTTCGGATAAAATTTATTCGACAGATGAAAGAGTCATTCAGGTCAAAGAAGATCCAACTTATGACTATGATTTTTAAATATGAATTATGTGTTTACTTTTATAGTTAAAACGAAAAGTCAACATTAAAGCTGAAGCAGTAAGTCCTATTAACAATCCAATCCAAACGCCATCCACTCCTAAATTAAAGTTGAATGCGAGTATATAAGCGATTGGTAGACTAATTATCCAATATGCAACAAAAGTAATTAGTGTTGGACCTTTGACATCGGTTAATCCGCGAAGAACACCGATCCCTACAGCTTGCGTTCCATCGGATAATTGGAACAGAGCAGCGATTATTATTAATCTTGAGGCAATCGAAATGACCGCTTCATCATCAATATACAATGTTGGCAAGAAGTTATTCAAAAGAATAAATGAAATTCCTGCAAGCGACATAATTGATGCTCCAAGTGCAATTCCTGTAAATCCAGCTTTACGGATTTTAGCAATATTTTGTTCCCCCATTGCATTGCCAACTCGGATACTCGCCGCTTGAGAAATTCCGAGAACTGCCATAAACGAAATTGAAGCAAGATTTATGGCTATCTGATGTGCGGCAAGTTCATTAGCACCAATCCATCCAATCATAATAACCGCAAATGAAAAAGCACCGACTTCGAAAAAATATTGGAATCCGCTAGGCAATCCGAGTCTAAGTATTTTTTTGATTATTGGGAAATTGATTCCACGAAAATGAAATGTTACATCAAATTGTTTGAACTTTTCATTTTTCATCACATAAATCATAATTGCTAAGGCCATAAAAATTCTTGATGAAAAAGTAGCCCAAGCTGCGCCGGCTAAACCGAGCTTTGGAAATCCCAACTCTCCAAATATCAAGACCCAATTTGCAAAAGCATTAATTATGTTTGCTAGAATTGCAATAACCATAGCCGGTTTCATGATTGATAAACCTTCAATAAATTGCTTGTAGGTTTGATAAATCATAAGTGGTAAAGCAGATAATCCAACAATACTCATATAAACAACTGTGAGTTCAATTACTTCCGGTGGCTGATTAAGCTTATATATAAAATTCACTCCAATAAATATCACTGCAATCATTGCAAAGGATAAAAGTACATTAACAAGTAACGATTGTCTAAAGTATACTCCACATTCTGTGTATCTTTTTCCCCCAACAAGAATAGCTACAAGCGGGCTGATAACTATTGAACAACCAATGCCAACAATAAGAATTATAAATATTAAGCTATTACCGAGTGAGGCGGCTGCAAGTGGAACCGAACCTAACCGTCCAACCATAATACTATCAACCACTCCCATCATAATTATTCCAAGCTGACCAATAATTACGGGGTAAGCAAGCTGAATGGTTTTAGAAATTTCTTCTTTTATATTTTTTAGGAGTATTGAATTCATTATTGATAATTATTTCAATCGTAAAATAAGTTGGTGATGCTTAGTAAGAAAGAACAGAATAAAATAAAACCCGATCTTTCGATCGGGTTTTCAACCAACCAGGAGCACTTTTAAGATACTGAGGATATATCTTAAAACTTATTTGTTAGTTATATAATCCTGATAAAATATTGAACACATTTTTTTTACTCGTTCACTATCATCAAATTGTATAGTTCTTTTAATTGCAAATAATCCTCTTGAGTCCTCAATCTTTAGAAGAGATAATGCGGCCATAATTCTAGCTTCTTCATTTTGATCATTTTTAAGGATCTTCATCAATGGAATTACTGCCTCATCAGCTTTAATCTCTCCAAGTAGATATGCTGAACTCATTCTTAATCCATGATTACCGGAATTCACTCCATTAAGTAAATTTTCAATTACTAAATCCCTATTATAATTGTGTACTTTTGCGGGTAATTGTTTGATAAAACCAAAAGAAGAAATAGAGATACTAATTAACACAAGACAATTAAGAAAAATTTTTGTTTTCATTTTGTTGCCTCTCAATAAAAATTATTTTTACATCTAAGACAATTATAAGAATTGAACTATGAGTTGTAAATCAATTATGGATAAATGGTTTTATGAAGTGATAATAAAAAGAAAATGATCTCCCGGAAATAATAGATTATTACCTTAAAGCGTTAACAGAGGTAAATTGAAAGTTACTTGAAGCAGTTACAGATTCGATTTCTTTTATAGATAATCGTGTATCCTTCTTTTCAGATACCTGAGCAATAACTTTCTGAGTATTTACATTCTCAGATTTAAACATAAAATTTGCTGTCCCTATTAGGCTAGCAAATAGGAAAACTGTTAATACGAATGACAATATTACTCTAAACATAGCATCCCTTACTTTCTGATAGTTTGGTCTGACCTGAAATTGCTCAATAATAATCTTAAAATCAATAGTACTTACATATAAATTGTATTTATTTTTAATCACAATAATTAAATTTAATTGAAAATGTCATCAGCAAACAGCCCTAATATCAAAGCATTCTTAAAAACCCTAAAGAGAGAATACGAAAACTACATCCCGCTTGCTGAACTTGGTGTTCATCCAAAAATAAAAGAGCGATTTTTAGGAAAAAGGATGACTAACCTAAAAGATGAGGTTGAATTCTGGTATACAGCAGGATATGATTACATTAAGCTTCAACCCAAAGCTGATTTTAATCCCATGAAAATTGGGTTAGATAATAATGTTTCATACAATGATGATGGAACAATTTTTAGAAAATGGGCTTCTGAAAATAATGGGGTAATTACAAATTTTGAAGATTTCGAGAAATACAGATTTCCTTCTATAAATGATTTTGATTATAAAAACTTTGAAAAAGTAAAATCTTTGTTACCTGATGGAATGGGAGTTATTGGACAATACGGTGATATTTTTACAATGACATGGGAAATGATGGGATTTGAATCATTCTCCTTTGCACTATTTGAAAATGAGGAACTAGTAAATAAATTAAACGATAAACTCGGAGAACTTGTACTCAGTATGTTCGAGTACTTTGCTCAATCAGATATTGTTGATGCAATTTGGTATAGTGATGACATCGCTTATACGAACTCTTTAATGGTCTCCCCCGCTGTTTTAGATAAATACTTCTTTCCATGGTTAAAAAAGATTGGAGATTTAGCAAAGCGACATAATAAACCTCTTATTTATCACACCGATGGGATTCTTTATGATGTTATGCAGAAGATAATTGATTGCGGTGTTGATGCAATCCATCCGATTGAACCGAAGGCAATGAACATTTTTGAAGTTAAAGAACGATATGGTGATAAACTTTGCTTAATTGGTAACATTGATGTTGATCTACTTGCTCGTGGTTCAGTAAATGAAATTAAACTAAATGTTAAAAAAAATATTGAACAAGTTGGATTTAATGGTGGATATTGTGTTGGTTCTGGTAACTCAATTCCGGAATATGTAAAATTAGAAAACTATATAGCAATGATTAAAACAGTTAAAGAAATTAATTCTAATCTTTGACTACTTTTTTCCTTGGTTATACTTTCCAACTATTTCTGCAATAACTTTAATGTGTTCTGGAGTTGTTCCACAGCAGCCACCAATAATATTTGCACCAGCATCAATTAATTTAGGAACGATTTCTCGTATCTTATCCGGAGATTCAGAATAAATCAGTTGCTCCTTTTCAATGATTGGCAATCCAGCATTTGCCTGAATAATAATAGGTATCCTCGCAGATACTTCTCGTATCTTTTTTACAATATTAATCATATCCTCAAATCCAGAACCACAATTAGCACCTACAATATCTGCACCACAGAGGATTAACGATTCAGTCATTTGTTGTGGACTAATACCCATTAAAGTTTTAAATCCATATTCAGATTTATCAAATGTAAAAGTGCAGATTAATTCTAGTGATGTATTTTCCTTAACAGCGGAAATGGCTTGCTCTGCTTCATCTAAGGCATAAAATGTTTCAATGCAAACAGCATTAGCTCCGCCTTTTTCAAAAGCAATAGCTTGTTGTTTAAATGAATTATATAATTCTTCGCTTGTAACATCACCCATGATTAAAAACTTACCTGTTGGGCCAAGAGAAGCCATAACATAATTTTCATCACCAGCTGCTGTGCGGGAAATCTCTGCTGAAGTTTGGCATATCTCAGAAAGTTTTTCCTGAAGACTATACTGTGATAATTTAAAAAGATTTGAGCCAAAACTGTTCGTTGAAATTATATCAGAACCAGCTTCTATATAACTTTTTGCAATTTCATATACTTCATTAGAATGAGATAGATTCCATTCTTCAGGACAACTGCCGCTCGCTAATCCTTTTTTAAAGAGATATGTTCCCCAAGCTCCATCTGAGGTTAATAATTTACCGGTATTCACAAGTTCAGATATTTTATACATTTCTGTCTCTCTTGTAACAAAAGTCTAATTCGCAAATTGAACATTCATAGTTCTTTTTCTCAACATTTTTCCCAACACCGATAACTGCACTAACAGATTTAATTGGAATCATCATTGAGTTATCATTTACCGAAACTCCACAAAATTTTTCAGGCATAAGAGAAAATAAATTCTGTTGATCAGCTACACTCCAACCGCAATAGCCAGGACTGTATCGATTAGTCGCCTTTAATTCAATTTTTACAAGTTCTTTTTCAAGAAGTGATTCAGTTCTATCAGCAAGCTGTTCAACTAGTTCTGATGCAACTTTATCAATAAGATATCCTTTTAGAATTTCATTATTTTCCATGAAATATTTAGACCAATTTTCAATTTCTACCCCAATTGAAGAAATGAGAAATCCAATTGTTTCAGAATTCTTTAAAGATGAATAGATAATCTTTCCACAATTAAAAATTCTATTATCAATTGTAAAATTATCTCCGCTTAATTTTACCTTTTTGGGATTAAATATCTTATAACCACTTTGCAATCTAACCTTGTTCGGAAGTTCATTTAGTATAAAACCAATTGTTTCAAAAACTGGTTCCGGAACGGTATCAGCGTCATAGCCTAATAATTCAATAATATGATTTTCGGAAATAGCACAATTTTCATAATTGAATTCTATTTCTTTAATGATAGATTGTTTTAATGATATTGTGCCATCCATAAATATTATTTACTCATTTTTTTATTAAGGTAATCAAGCATTCCCTGCGGATCATGGAAATACTCATCAGCGTTAATAGAATCGGCAAATGCTTTAGTAACAGGTGCACCACCAATAACCACTAAGACATCTTTTGTTTCAGACTTAATCTTTCTTACAATCTCATTCATATTTTGCATTGTCGTTGTAAGTAATGCACTTAATCCAACCACTTTGGCTGAATTTGTATTTATCGCATCGATAAATTTTTCTGCATTAACATTAATTCCTAAATCCACAACCTGCCATCCACCGCCTTCCAAAACCATCTTAACAATATTCTTACCTATATCATGAAGATCACCAGCAACTGTACCCATAATAACTTTGCCTTTATAATTTATTTCACCTGATTGAAAATAGGGTTTTAACAATTCCATAGCTCTGCTCATTGCTCTTGCCGAAATGAGAACTTCTGGAAGAAATATTTTGCCGTCTTTAAATTTATCTCCAACTATTTTCATCCCCGGTAAAAAGCCAATGTTAAGTACATCTTGTGCAAGAGTACCTTCATTCAAAGCTTGTTGAGTTAATTCTATGGCTCCAGGCATTCCTTTCATATCCGCTGGATAATTTGAATCTTTATTTACTCTCCCCTTTTCTATACAAAGACTGAGTTGTTGAAGGATTTCACTCATAACAAAAATATTTTTGTGAATTGATTATAAATACTATGTAAAAATATGTATAACCCGCGAGATTGAGAATTAAGATTTTTTTACATAGTCGATTGTTCCTTTTAAAAAACTTATTTATGTTCATTTGCAAATATTTCTTTAGATTTAATTTACTGGAAATACTATTTACATATTAAACAAAATCCTGCCAGATGAATAAACCCAAAACTGAACTTGTTCGCGGGCTAACATTAACTGCGGCTATAATGATTGCAGCCGGATCTATGATTGGATCCGGAATATTCAGAAAGCCGGCTACAATGGCTGGTCAGTTAATGTCACCAGAATTACTTTTAATTGTTTGGTTAGTAGCAGGAATAATTACTTTTATTGGCGCACTATGTAATGCAGAAGTCAGTGGAATGATAGATGCAACTGGTGGCCAATATGTTTATTTCCAAAAAATGTACGGTAACTTTGTATCCTATCTATATGGTTGGTCTGTTTTTGCAGTGATTCAAACAGGTGCTGGTGCTGCAATTGCATATGTTTTTGGAGAGTACCTCGGTTACTTTATTAAATATCCGCAACTACCAGAATCTTGGGTAACTATTTCAATTTATATTCCTATTGTTGGTAATATTTTTCCCTTTGCAGAATTTGGTGCTAAAGCAGCAGCAATTTTGTGTATACTTTTTTTAACTGCGATTAATTACGCAGGAGTAATATTTGGAGGTGCAGTCCAATCATTTGTTACGTTTGTAAAAATTGGTTCTATAGTGCTTTTATCTATATTATTATTAGCAAGCGGGTCTGGAAGTTTTTCAAATATTTCAACCGGGTTTTCTGTACCAGAATCGACAACTTCAAATATTATTTCATTGTTCGGATTAGCGATTGCCGGGGCATTTTGGGCCTACGATGGATGGAATAATTTAACTTTTGTTGCTGGTGAAATAAAACATCCCCAAAGAAATGTTCCATTAGGTTTACTATTTGGAACGCTCATCGTGGTATTTGTTTATATGCTTATAAATGTTGCCTACTTATATGTTTTACCAATTGAAAAAATGGCCGAATCTCCTCTAGTTGGAGCCACAGCAGCTTCAATTGTTTTTGGATCTAATGGTGCAATACTAATTTCAATTGCAGTTATTATCTCAACATTTGGAGCATTAAATGGAAACATTCTTTCGACAGCTAGGGTTTGTTTTGCAATGGCAAAGAACAATATGTTTATCAAATCACTTGATAAAATTCATCCAAAATATGCCACTCCGCATACATCCCTGGTTGCACAAGGATTATGGTCTTGCGTACTTGTATTAACAGGAACATTTGATACAATTACAGACTATGTAATGTTTGCCTCTTGGTTATTTTATATGCTCGGGGCTTATGGTGTTATTGTACTAAGAAAAAAAATGCCGGATGTTCATAGACCTTACAAAGTCTGGGGATATCCATATACACCAATGATCTTTGTGATCTTTTCATTTCTATTTCTAGTAAACACAATAATATCAGATTATGAAAATGCCGCGATGGGTTCATTGCTAATTCTACTTGGTCTGCCATTTTATTATTGGCGGATATCAAAAAATAAAACAGTTATTAATAGTTGATTTAATTATTAGAGGTAAATATGCCTAAAGAAATTTTATTTATAATTCTCGGTCTTACTGCAGGAACTTTCAGTGGTGTAGTAGGGTTAGGTGGAGGTGTAATAATTGTACCAGCATTGGTATTTTTATTTGGATTATCGCAACAACAGGCGCAAGGTACAACTTTAGCACTTATGGTACCGCCGATAGGAATTCTGGCAGCGTATGCTTACTATCAACAAGGATATGTTGATCTTAAAATAGCAGCATTAATTTGTATAGGCTTTATAGTCGGCGGATATATTGGGGCTAAATTTGCAGTCAGTCTTCCGCAAAATGTTTTACAGAAAATATTTGCTATTTCCTTATTCTTAATTTCTCTTAAAATGTTTTTTGCAAAATGAGTTTCTTTTATTGATTTTATTTTTTAATAATTTTATTAGTTGATATGATTGAAAGTTCTTAGATGAAGAATGTAAAAATACTTATGGTTGAAGATGATGAACTAAATATTAAAATGGTTTCATCATTTCTTAAAGATATGTATGTTATTGAATGCGCTCGCTCTGGGGATGAAGCTTTGAAGAAATCGATCGATCATAAATACGACGTTTTTCTGATGGATATTGGATTAAAAAAAGAAATGACCGGACTTGATGTAACAAATAAACTTAGAAAAATGCCAGATTATAAAGACACTCCGATCATCGCTTTGACGGCCTATGCCTTGTCTGGAGATAAACAACGGATAATCGAAGCCGGATGTTCCCATTACCTTTCAAAACCTTTTACAAGACAACAGTTATTGCTGCTGTTAGAAAATGCCTTAAACAGCAATAACATCTAAGAAAAGTTATTAAGTTGTATAATCTTAGTAAGACTATCAAATAAGAGGTTTATGGTATTTATTTTCAAATGTAACACTAGGCGTTCTCAAAAATTTTATTTTCAGATGCAGTGTTTATAACTAATTTAAATAATAAAGTTTAATAATTATGATCTCATAAAATGAAAAAGTATTTATCCATATTATTTTTAATTTTTCTTTATTCACATCTTAATCAAGCCCAAGTCTTTATTAATCAATCTGGTTATGTAAATAATCTAACAAAAATTTTCTACACGAATTTAGCTGCTGATAGTTTTTATATTATTGATATAGATGATGGAATTGTTTACTACGAAGATGAATTATTATTGTCAGTTTCTAATGATCCAGCTACCGGATTAACACTTTATCGCGGGGATTTTAATTCCTTACAAAGAGATGGAAATTATTTCGTCAAAACTAGCTCAAATGATTCGTCTTTTATTTTTCAGATTTCATCAGATGTTTTTGAAAATTCGTATAGAAAATCATTAAAAGGATTTTACTACCAGCGATGCGGAACTTCCCTTCTTCAAAACAATGCAGGTTTGTATTTTCATCCTCCTTGTCATACTAATGACGGATATTTTCATTCTTCCACTTCTCAATCAGGCTACCTTGCAGCATCTGGTGGCTGGCATGATGCCGGAGATTATGGAAAGTACATAGTTAATGCCGGGATAACTTTGGGAACTCTCTTGATGGCTTATGAAAATTTTCCTCCTAAGTTTAACCAGGATGATTTAAATATTCCTGAAAGTGGAAATAATATTCCTGATTTACTTGATGAAGTTAGATATGAATTAGACTGGTTTCTGAAGATGCAGAATTTAAATGGAGGTGTATATTTTAAATTAACAAAACAACAGTTTGAATCTTTTATAATGCCTAATAATGATTCGGGTTTAAGATATATTTATCAGTTATCAAGCACAGCAACAGGAGATTTTGTAGCTGTTATGGCAAAGGCTGCACGAATATTTCAACCATTCGATAGTGCATTTGCAAATCAATGCTTAAATGCGGCTGTACTTGGATGGACTTTTTTAACAACAAATCCAACCATAGTGCCTCCTGGTGGATTCGTAAATCCAGTTGGAACGGTTACTGGACAATATGGCGATAATAATGATTCGGATGAAAGACTTTGGGCTGCTGCAGAATTATTTGAAACAACAGGTGAGGTTGGTTATCATAACTATTTTATTTCAAATTACAATCAAAGCGGATTGATTAATTCAACTCAATATTGGGGAAATGTTAAAAACTTTGCTTTATTAACTTATTTAAATAGTCAAAAATCCGCTTCGAGTGAGATTCTAAAAAATTCAATAAGAAATAGTTTAATTAATTATTGCAACACTTTACGCAGCAGAGTTACAGCAAATGGTTTTGGAGTTGTAATTAACCCGGGTGAATATGGTTGGGGTTCCAATTCCGATATTCTTAACAAGACATTATTACTAATAAATGCTTTTGAGGAAACAAGTAACAATAATTATTACGAGGCTGCAATATTTCAATTAAATTATATACTTGGATGTAACGCACATAACCTAAGTTTTGTGACTGGAATTGGAACAAAGTCAGTCCGAAATCCTCATCATCGCCCATCAGCTTCTGATGGGATTACAGATCCCGTTCCCGGGTTATTAGCAGGAGGCCCTGATCAATACTTAGATGATCCGCTATTACAATCATTGTTTAATTCATCAACACCACCGGCACTTTGCTATGTGGATAACGTAAATAGTTATGCATCAAATGAAATTGCAATAAACTGGAATGCTCCTTTAGTATTTGTACTTGGATATTTTAATGGTGAAGGTATTTCTGGAATTGACAACAATACTCCCAACGATTTTCTGCTCGAACAGAATTTTCCAAACCCTTTCAATCCCGTAACTATCATAAGATATAATCTTCCAAATGAGGCGATTGTTAAAATAAAAGTATATGATACATTAGGAAGTGAAGTTGCATTACTGATTAATGAAAAAAAAGATGCCGGTCAGCATGAAATAATATTTAATGCAAACGTGTTTAAGCTTTCCAGCGGTGTATATTTTTATAAGATTGAAGCAGGCAACTTTTCTACAACTAAAAAGATGCTTTATCTTAAATAAACTAACTCACATTATTTTACTGAGTTTTTGAACTTTGGAATCTCAAGCAAAGATATAAAATTATCCTCAGTCAGCTCAAATCAGTCATAACATTTACTTATTAAAATAGTAATCCTTTTTTATCAATTTAATAATTATTTTTTTTTATAATTTAAGAATTTAGTAATAACGAATAGTATTTGATCTTTTTCTAAAAACTCCTTGGCACTAATTATGTGCAAATTCAGAATGTCATAAAACTGAATTAGATATTTTTTACAGAATAATATGTTTTTAATTGTAAACTGCCAGTTTGTTTTCATTTTCTTAATCCCCATAATAACATCTATTTGCTTAAACAGTTCACAACTAGCGCAACGTGTTTATGATATTAAATTTCATTAAAATAATTAATTAATATTTTTCTTAATAATCAGGATAGGCATTATGAAAAAATTGCTATTGACCATTTCTATTTTGTTGTTCACCTGCACATTTATTTCTCAGGCACAAACTTCTGCAATGATTGATAACTTCGATAATTCAGCAACAGGTGTATATCAGTTAAGTACAGAAGGATCCCCAAGTTTAATAGAATTATCAACAAACACAGTTGATAAAGTTGAAGGAACTGGCGCATTGGATGTTAAAGCAGTGATCGGTGCATTTCATCAATGGGGCAGTTATGCTCAGTTACTTTATAGAACAGACAGTACAGAAGTTTTAGACTGGTCTATAATCGGAGACTCATTAAGCATTTGGATAAAAGTTAGAACAGCTCCAACAATACCAGCCAATATGGTATTCAGAGTTCATGTTGTTGATAGACCGACTGAGAGTGATCCTCTTGAAGAATATATCTATGAAAATGCTACTATCATTGATGCACAACAAGATTGGGTTCAACTTATTATTCCTTTTATTGAAAGAGAACAAACAGGTACTACCATTCCTGATGGTACCGGATTTATTCTTGCTCCTACAAGCTGGGGTGGATTTACCTATAATAACAGCATGTTAGATCGAGATAAAATCATTGGAATTAATATTGGTCTGATTACTACAGGATGGGACCCGAATGCGAATATTCCTGCGGATTCTCTTATAGTTTCACTTGATGGATTTGAAAGACTTGGTTTAAGATCTACTCCTGCTATTATATTTAATGGAATAGAATTCCCAACCTATATTTCAACTTGGGCTTGGGGACAATCAGTAATATCAGTTGAATCTGGTGCTGGTCCATTGCCAAATACAAATGCTATTAAATGGGTTCAAGGAAATGAATGGAGTAATGGCTGGACAGGAATAGGCGCAGATATAGTGCCTGCATTTAATCTTGCTGGTTCCTGGTCTCAGGATAGTGTGAAATTTAAATTAAAATGCGATGTTGGTGTTGGACCTATGAGAATGCAGTTTGAAAGCGGCGCTGCAAAAAAAGGCACTGTATTTACTCCAACAGCAGACGGACAATGGCATAGTTATTCACTACCATTAAGAGAAATGGTTTATCAGGACGGAACAAGCGGTTTTGATACTTCAATGGTTCAGAAAGTTGGATTGATGGCAGAAGCTTCTGGTATTGCTGGTAAAGTGGTTTATATAACAGATTGGTGGACAGGACAGCCAACATTTGACGTCGTGCCTCCAATCCCTCCAATAAATGTAACATCTTTTACAGGTTCATTTCAGAATATTGTGCTTTGGGATGATGTACCTGGTGAAACTGGAGAAAGATATAACATTTATTATAGTAAAAATCCTATCACCAGTATAAATGGACCAGGTGTAGAAGTTGCTAAATTAAATGTCGGTGAAGGTGTTCAATTGGCTGAGCATTTATTATATGCACCAAATACAAATCAGGACGTTACATACTATTATGCTGTTGTTTGTAAAGATGCTTCAGGAAATATTAGTGCGTTAAGTACAAACTCTGCCCCATTAACTAATCAGGCAAAGGGAGTATCAACAATTTCCATTAATGCTCCTAATTTTGCAGCCGATGGAAATTTGGGTGAATGGCAATCAATTACACCATTCAGAATGTTTCCTTCTGATGGTTCTGGAACCATTGTTACAAATACTACTATAAATGGCGACAATGATTTATCAGTTAGATCCTGGGTAGCTGTGGATGCAGATTATCTATATCTAGCCTTTGATGTTACTGATGATGTAGTGGCTGGTAATGTTAATGGAACATCATATCAGAACGATTGCCCAGATTTGTACTTAGGCTTATACAACTGGCGCGGTGCACCACATACAACATACAGAAGAGGCGCTGAACCTGATTATCATTTTAGATTTGCACATAATAGAGTAATATTAGATGGAATTGCCGGTGCAGATAGTATTCTTGGACTTGGAGCTAATTACTATTGGGCTGAGAATTTCCCAAATGGTTATATAGTTGAATGTAAAATAAGCTGGGTTGATTTGGCTGCTGCTGGTGGTGATAATATATTCTCACCTGTTGAAGGCTATAGAATTCCGATCGATTATGCAATCAATGATAATGATCTTAACGCTGCAAATGAAAGAGAAGGAATCTTAACTTATTCCCCATTTAATGAAGATCAGTCTTGGAGTGATGTGTCTAGATGGTTATATACCTGGATTGGCAGTTTATGGGAACCGGTCAGTGTTAAAGAAGACGGACAACAGGTAGTTAAAGAATTCGCACTATCTCAGAATTATCCAAACCCATTTAACCCGACTACACAGATTAAATTCTCTATAAAGGAATCTGGACTCGTATCATTAAAAATATTTGATATTCTTGGAACAGAAGTTGCCAACTTAGTAAATAATGAATACCCTGTTGGTAATTATACAGTAGATTTTAATGCCGCCGGATTAGCTAGCGGTATTTATTTCTACAAAATACAATCTGGTAATTTCGTAGAAACAAAGAAAATGATCTTGATGAAGTAATCTTTAGAATAAAGATCGGAGTATATAAAAACCCTGATACTAAGTATCAGGGTTTTTTATTATATATAGAAATAAAATAGTATTAAGGGAAATAATTTGGGTTAAATTTAGTTTTGTAACATATCAAAACGAACACTTAATAAGGTATTAAGCTATTCCCTCAATAATTGATATTTCCTCATCTTTTAAACATTGAACAATTAAACAAGTTGAGCATGAAATTAAAAAACTCTTCAACTCATTTTTAACCTAATTTATTATCCCAATCATAATATCCATAACATTAGTTTGCCCAGGTGAAATATGTATCAGACCATTTACGGCTTTAAGAAAATGAAATGAATCGTTGTTATTTAAATATTCGTTTGGAAATATTTTTTTATTATTTATAACTTCCCACATCTTGTAATCAACGTATCCACCGGCAGCTGAAGTAACACCATCAATTCCATCACTGCCGCAACTTGCAAATGCAAATTTTGTTTTTGATTCTTTCAAAGAAATTAATGTCGATAAAGCTAATTCCTGATTTCTTCCGCCAATTCCCTGCCCTTTAACAGTAACTGTTGTTTCACCGCCGGCTATTATACAAGCAGGTTTTGGAACCGGAATATTTCTTTCGCTAATTTCTTCAACTAATGCTCCAAATACTTTTGCAACATCGCGAGCCTCGCCCTGAATTTTGCTTGTAAGAATAATTGTATTTAATTGATATTGTTTTGCAGTTTCTTCTGCGGCTAATAATGACTCAAAATTTCTTCCGATTATAATGTTACTTAAGTAAGATTTATAAGAATTATTTGCTTTAGAATCTTCAGATTCATTTCGCAAACCGTAAAGTAGAAATTCCGAAATGTTAACTGGTACTTTTTCCATCAAATGATAAAACTGTAAAATCTCATAGGCTTTCTTAAAAGAACTTGTATCATAAAATGTAGGACTAGAAGCAATAGATTCTATATGATCTCCAACAACATCAGAAATAATAAGACTTACACAAGCAGCTGGATGTATAAATTTAAGTAAACCTCCATTTTTTACTGATGAAAAACATTTCCTCACTTTATTTATTTCATCAATTGAAGCACCGCTATGAAGTAAAAGTTTAGTTAACTCCTGCATATCTTTTAATTTTATTTCTTCAGGAAGTAATTCAAAAAGTGCAGAACCACCACCAGATATCAGGCAAATCACTAAATCTTTTTGTGTGGCTTTGCTACATATATCAAGAATTTCTCTTGAAGCTATTATAACTTTATCATCAAGTATCGGATGGCCCCCTATTCTAACCTTTATAATTTCAAGTTTAGAATGGTCAGAGCTATTTGTGATTACTAATCCATCAGAAATACGTGGGCCTAAAATATTTTCAATTTCAAGTGCCATTGCAGCGGATACTTTTCCAAAACCAATTACATAAACCTTGTCATAATTATTTAAATCATGAGACTCATTATCAATAGAAAGTACTCCACCTGAGTAATTAATTTTATCTCTCATAAGTTTTGAAGGTTTTGCTGCATCAATACCGGCATTGATTATTGAGAGAATAATATTTTTTAAATTAGTTTCTGTCTCCAAGCTTAACTCAATTTTTATTAAAACTTAATGTAAACTTAATTTTAAGATAATTAAATCCTGAAATTTTTTGAGGCTTACTTCTATTGTTAAAAATAATCATATCGTGAGAGAACTTGAAGAGTATATTTATATAAAATCGAAAATATAAAGTAAATACGATAGTGACTTAAAAAGCAATCATCGCATTTGTAAAAGCCTCGCAGAGAGGGTGGGAAACTCTGTGAGCATTAAAACAGCTCATTTATAGACTAAAATCAAATTTTTTCTAAAATGTCTTCTAGCATAAAAACTGTACTTATCGTGCTAAAAGTCTTTTACTTAAATCTATAAGAACTGGAAAATAATTTTCAGCCAATTCTTAACCTCCTAGCTTTACTTTCGAGGGAAGCATTCAAAGAGCTAGAAATTTAAAATTATTGATGCAATTTAAAGATGTGAGTT
>CALLZX010000060.1 GCA_937858935.1 uncultured Ignavibacteriales bacterium
ACATCAACCATAATCCACGCTGGATTTTTTGGATCAGCTTTTGGATCGTAATGATCATTATCCGGATCAAATTGTGTGTGATCAGGATAACCTTCTTTTACAACTTCACAAATTCCCACAACCGCAAGCGGATCAGAATTGCTGTGATAAAACAAAACCTGTTCACCTTTTTTCATTTCATCTCGCAAATAATTTCTTGCCTGATAATTTCTTACTCCATCCCAAAATGTTGTCTGGTTTTTACTTTTTTTCAGATCATTTAAAGAAAAAGTTTCCGGTTCGGATTTTACAAGCCAATATTTTTTCATTTTAAAACTCCAAATTTTGGTACTGATTATTCCAGCTAATTTTCTAAATTACGGTTCACTTTAAGTGTAAATATATTAAATCGTAATGATTATTAAGAAAACAATATTTCTTTTAGCAATACTTTTTTGTACTGTAAATATATATTCACAGAATGAAACAGGATTCCAGATTGCACGTCTTAAGTACAGCGGCGGCGGCGATTGGTATAACGATCCCTCGGCAGAAGTAAACTTACTTAAGTTTGTTCAGGCAAATACAAACATAAAAGTTAATGCTGAGTATAAATTTGTTGATATAGCATCCGATGAGATATTTTCGTATCCGTTTTTATTTTTAACCGGACATGGCAATGTTGTTTTTTCAACTGATGAAGTTAATCGTTTAAGAAAATATTTAGAAAATGGCGGATTTTTATACATTGATGATGATTATGGAATGGACAAAGCCATAAGAAGAGAAATGAAAAAAGTCTTTCCGGGAAATGATTTTATTGAAGTACCTTTTTCGCATAAGATATTTAACATCTTTTATAAGTTTGAAAACGGAATACCCAAAACACACGAGCATGATAAAAATGCTCCGCAAACCTTTGGAATATTTTTAGATGATCGATTAGCAGTTCTTTATACTTTTGAATCAAATCCAAGCGATGGCTGGGCTGATCCCGAAGTCCACAATGATCCCAAAGATAAAAGGGAAGAAGCACTTAAGTTTGGTGCTAATATTATTATTTATGCTCTAAGCAAATAAAAAAAATGAATACAAGTTTTTACAAAGAAATAATTAGCAAATTAGAATTACTAGTCAAGAAGGAGTATTTCGCCCTTTTGCTGTCGGGATTGTTTGCAGCTTTAATATTGACCATAAGCACATTTACAATTTTCAGTCTTTATGAGTTAATCTCATATTCTAATTCAACAATCCGAACAGTTTTATTTTTTGTCTTTTTATTGATATTAATTGGTACAATTAGTTATCTAATCGTCCTTCCTTTGCTAAAATATTTTAATGTAATTGGCGGCAGAAACTACTTTTATTCAGCCAATAAAGTAGGGAAGTATTTTCCTGAAATTAAAGATGATCTTCTCAATGCAATGCAGCTAGTTTCATCTGATAATACAAAAACAATATACTCTCCAGCCTTACTTGATGCAGCTTTTAAAAATGTTTATGAACGAGCAAAACCAATTAAGTTTGAATCAATTGTTGATTTTACAAAAACAAAAAAACTGCTTAGAAATTTTTCAGTGCTTCTTACTGCTGTAATTATCTTATTTGTTTTTGTGCCCGGTTTACGAGCAGCATCATATAGATTGCTAAACTTTGACCAGGAATTTATTCCACCTGCGAAATTTTATTTTGAGGTTTATCCCGGTAACGATGAAATAACTAAAGGAGAAAATGTTGATTTTGTGGTTGTTATAAAAGGTGAAGTTCCTAAAAAAGTGTTTTTATTAACACGCGAAGAATCCCAAACAAATTTTAATGAACACGAACTGCAAAAAGATTCATTGGGCGAATATAAATTTTCAATTCAACAGTTAAGATCTTCTTTATTCTATTATGCTTCTGCCGAGGATATTCAGAGTGAAGAATATCAAATAAAAGTAATTGATCGTCCTGTAATTCGTTCTTTAGATGTGAAAGTTATTTCACCAGGGTATTCAAACATTCCGGTTCTTGAACAAAAAGATAACGGAAAT
>CALLZX010000061.1 GCA_937858935.1 uncultured Ignavibacteriales bacterium
TTAATAATATGAGAAAACATAGTATAATTTTTTTCATTTAATTAATTCTTTCTGAAAAATTATTTTATTAAAATCATTTTTATAGAAGAAATAAAATTATTTGCTGCGATCTTGCAGATATAAATTCCGCTTGCTAAATCACCTGCATAAAAAGAAATTGTATATGCGCCAGCTTTTTGATTTTCATTAACCAGCGTTGCCACTTCACTTCCTAACACATCAAAAACTTTCAGAGATACAAGTCCATCTGCTGAAAGATTATAAGTTATGCTGGTTGTTGGGTTAAAAGGATTTGGATAGTTCTGATGCAATGCATATTGATTCGGAATATTAAGATCAATACTTAAGACATTGCTGTATTCTGTTTGACCATCAGAATCAATTTGTTTTAAACGATAATAGTACTTGCTGCCTGGGTTAGGATTATCTGTAAATGAATAATCTTTAGGACTATTGCTGTTTCTGCTGCCTTCAATAAAACTTAATTTGTTCCAAAGCTGAACAGAACCATTTAAATCATTTGCCCTCTCAACATCAAAACCAAAGTTGTTTATTTCCGTTTCAGTTCTCCATTTAAGTTGAACAGAAGAGCCGATTTGCACAGCATTAAAAGAAGAAAGCTCAACTGGTAATGGTGTGCCTAACGGTGCATTGCTGAAAAGAAATGTTCTAACGTTTGCAGTGTTTTCTGATGCAACTGACTGATCGGATAAATGAAAATTAATTACTTCACCACTTTCACTGAAAGTAATTTTTTCAAGCTCACTTATCTGAGAATCTTTATAACTGCCGCTGGATAAAAGAATGTTAAGATATGATTGAGAGAAGAGCTGGAACGAACTGAAGAACAGAAATCCGATTAGTACTTTCATATTTCCATCCGTGAATTTTTTTACAAATGTATTTTAAGTCCCTTAACAGGAATCAAATATCACACCATACGAATATGAGCATGACTATTTGATTTTTAATCAGAACAATGATTTACTCCCAGGTTTTTGCTGAATGTCAAAAATTTACATTTCAAATAAGTAAATATTTTGTACCATTGTCAAAAAGTATCGATTCGTGTTTAGCAACTATTCTGTGGGAGCAAGCTTTAACTATTCGTTTTCTAACTGAGAATGTTGGTAAAAAAAATTCAAAGATGAAATTTAAAATTCAAAAAAGAGAAAAGAAAAAAGTTAAATTCAACAATAACGATCAAGAAACTAAAATTCGATTGGTCGTATTCTTATCAAAATATATATCCTGCTATTTGTTACCAATAATATGAAAACTGAATTGAAGGTGTGAGTACAAAGTTTTTTGAATTTTCAATTCCACCTACGGACGTAAGGATTACTCCCAAACTTAAAAGTTTATCGCTACCCCAGCTATAAGTTAATCCGGGTGTAACTGTAAATACGTTAACATTTTTATAAACTTCACTACTGTAAGTTTCTTTATCCGTATCGAGCAATGTCTGCGTAGAATATGAAAATTGAACAAATGGATTAAACAACCAATCATCAAAAGCAGAATTATATGCAAGTGTAATAAATGGATCATAGTCTATACCGCCATCATTTTTAGGTTGACTTGCTGCACCCGTGTACCAAATAAAATCACGCGGATGAAAATTAATTCCAAAGCCCAAACGCAGAAAGTGATTTTCTAATCTGGTTATAGCAACGTTATAACATATTTCAAGGCCTGTTAATTTTAAATCTTCTGTTTTGTTTAATCCGAGATTTATAATTATTGAACTGTAATTTGAGAACGCGGCAGAAATTCCAAAATTAAAAAGCGCTGTTGGTGTCTGCCATTCAAAATTTTTGCCGTCTACAATACCGTTAGGATCTGTATTGGTGCCCTGGAGATCAATCCTTCCATCAAGATCTGAAATAGCCACATATGAAACCTGAGCAAAAACAGTAGATTGACTTTTTCCAACTATAAGGGGTGGTTGATAAACGGCTCCAATGTTTTTAGCTTTATATAGCGGCGGCGGGGGTGGTGGTCCGCCATTGGAAAACGCTATTGAGCTGAAGAATGTGAAACAAATAGTTATGTATTTAATCGTTTTCATCTTTTTATCTCCTGAATATTTTCTGGAAAAACTTAAATAGATCTCAAAATCAACTTGTCATAGAATTGTAAAAAATTCTTCACTTTTGGGATAGTCGTATAAAAGTAAGGTTAGAAAAGAAAATACTTTATGAAGATTTAAATCATTAAAAAATCTGATTGCAAGTATCAAATAAATTTTACTATTTTCAATCGTGGGCTAATTAAAAACTAATTCATAATTATTTAAGGAGACGCTATGGATCCAATAATTCAGTTGTGGCTTCCAATTCTTGTTTCTGCTGTAGCAGTGTTTTTTGTAAGCTTCTTACTTCACATGGTAGTTAAACATCACAACAGTGATTTTAAACAAATACCCGATGAAGCCAGAATAATGGATGAGCTTAGAAAATCTAATATTCCTGCTGGTGATTATGTTTTTCCATTTGCAAAAGATGAAAAGGAAAGAAATTCACAGGAGTATAAGGATAAATATAATAAAGGTCCGGTGGCAATTATTACTGTTTATCCATCAGGCCCAATGAGTATGGGATCGAATTTAGTTATGTGGTTTATATATTCAATAGTTGTTGGCGTGTTTGCCGCATACATTGCCGGACATGCACTTGCACCAGGGGCACATTATCTTGCTGTTTTTAGATTTGCCGGAGCAACTGCATTTGCTGGATACTCACTCGCGCTTGCTCATGATAGTATTTGGTATGCAAGAAAATGGTCTACAACTTTTAAATACGTTTTTGATGGGTTGATTTATGCTTTACTAACGGGCGGTATATTTGGCTGGCTTTGGCCGGCAATTTAAATGTTTAACTACTAAATTTATTAATATAAAAGGCAGAGTAATTCTGCCTTTTTACAAAGTCTTTCTGTTAATTGTAATTATTTAAACATTTCAGGATGCTTGAGATGAAAATCTGTTGTATCCTGATATAGTTTTGCAAATGCAATTAATGTTCCTTCATCAAATAATCTTCCTATAAACGTAATGCTAGTTGGTGTCCCGTTATCCAGAAATCCATTAGGAAGAACAACACACGGATGACCAGTTAAATTTGTAAGCAAATTATTATCTCCCTCCCAGGAAGGGGCAACATATAAATCTATAGTGCTCATAATCTTCTGCATTTCCTGTATAAGCAAAGTTCTAACCCTGCTTGCATTTATATATTCAACGGCAGGAATAAATCGCGAAGCACGAAATGAGTTTGGCCAGGCGTTTTTTATTTGTCTAACCATTAAATCATCTTTATTGCTTCGTGTAAGTTCATCAAATGCTGCGCCCGCTTCGGCAGAGAGCATTATTGCAAGATCATTTATGGGAAAAACAGGAAGCTCGATCGGAATTAGTTCTGCACCCAGCTCTTTAAGTTTTAGAAGTGTTAATGAATCGTTAGTATGAAAATCATATTGCTTATTAAAATCATTATTTAAATATCCTATTTTCATTCCCTTAAGAGTTTTTAGTGGGATATAATTAAACCCGGCATTATAAATTGTCTGGTCTATGCCATCCGGCCCATAAATAGAATTAAATACAATTGCTAAATCTTCTGATGATCTGCAAATAGGACCTATTTTATCCATAGACCAGCTTAGGGCCATTGCACCTGTTCGGCTCACTCTTCCGTATGTTGGTCTTAATCCTGTTGTGCCGCAAACCGTAGATGGAGAAACTATAGAACCGTATGTTTCGGTACCGATAGCAAATGGAATTAAGCCAGCAGATACCGCAGAAGCAGAGCCGGCAGATGATCCGCTTGAACCCTGTGTTGTATCCCAGGGATTTCTTGTTTTTCCGCCAAACCAAACATCGCCCCAAGCAAGTTCGCCCATTGTAAATTTGGCAATTAGAACAGCTCCGGCTTTTTCAAGTTTTGTTATAACCGTTGCATCTTCATCTATAATTTGATCTTTAAAAGGCACAGATCCCCATGTGGTTTTATAATCTTTTGTTGCAAGAAGATCTTTTACTCCGAATGGAATTCCATGTAATAATCCGCGATACTTTCCCGAAGCAATTTCCTCATCAGCAATTTTAGCCTGACGTAATGCTCTTTCTTCTGTAAAAGTGATAAGGCAATGAAGTACAGGATCAAACTTTTTTAAACGATCTATAAAAAAATTTGTTAATTCAACAGAAGTTATTTGCTTTGTTCTTATAAGTTCAGCAAGCTGACCAATTGTATAAAAGGCAATTTCGTTTTTATCTGATGGAAGTTTTGTTTTTGAATAATCGCTGTATTTTAATGGCAATTGCTCTTTAGAAAATTCAAATCCAACAGGAATCGGATTGAAAAGAACAGATGGCATAACGCTATTATCAATCTTAACTTCTCTTATATTATTATAGTTGCCTTTTTGCTCTTCCAGATAGCCAAGCATGGAATCTCTTTCTGCATCAGTAAACTGAAGATGAATTATGTTTTCCGTGTTTCCAATATTTTCTTTTGTAATCGTTTGAGAAAAAACAATTCCAGATATGAAGAGAACAAAAAAGAAAATCAATTTTGTATATAAGAATTTCATAATAATCTCCTTAAAATTTTATGGAAATTATTTTTAAAAATTGATTAATGCTAATAACCGTTTAAGTAAATGGATGTTGCTGCCAGTTCTTAAAAATTAAATTGTTTTAATTTTGTTATTTATTGTTAGCGCGCAATTATTTATAATTGTCTTGAGCATACTAATTCATCAATTAAATATTTCATAAAAAGGAGCGGCAACATGAAAGCAATTCATCCATATCTAAACTTTCCCGGCAATACCGAAGAAGCATTTAATTTTTATAAAAAAGTTTTCGGCGGAGATTTTCCCGGCGGCATTTTTCGTTTTGATGGAACACCTGGTTCTGAAAATTTAAGTGCAGAAGACAAGCAAAAAATTATGCATATGTCTTTACCTATGGGTCCAAACAATATGATAATGGCAACCGATGC
>CALLZX010000062.1 GCA_937858935.1 uncultured Ignavibacteriales bacterium
CTTTATCTTTGAACTAAATATTACAAGAAATATCTTTTATAGATTTTTATCGAAAGGAAAAAACGATGACTGATCAAATGAAAAAAATAAGCCCAAACTTTTGGGTAGTTACGTTAATGGTTTTTGCTGCTGCATTTGTACGATTACTTCCTCATCCGCCAAACTTTGCACCGATAGCCGCAATGGCTTTATTTGGCGGTGCATACTTTAATAAGAAATCTTTTGCATTTGCAATTCCGCTTATTGCTTTATTTTTAACTGACTTGATTATTGGAATATATTCTTACGCCTGGGTTGTTTATATAAGCTTTGCATTAATTGTTGTACTTGGAATTGTAATGCTTAAAAAAGTAAGTGTAAAAAATGTAGTGATTACATCACTAACAGCTTCAGTAAGTTTCTTTGCAATTACAAACTTTGGTGTTTGGGCACTTGGAACATTATATCCTAAAACTCCTACCGGTTTAATGGAAAGCTACATTGCAGCAATTCCATTTTTCCAGAATGCACTTATTGGTGATTTATTTTTTGTTGGTGTAATGTTTGGAGTTTATGAACTTGTAAAACACAAAGTACCGGCACTTGCAAAAGTAAAAGCTTAAGACCCACCTTTTACTTCCCTCTATTTACAAGGGAGAAGTAATTACAGAGAGTTAAAAACCCCGATTCAGAAGTGGATCGGGTTTTTTGTCTTTAAATTCTTTGATTAGATAGTATGAGTAAACCCGGCTGAAACAAGAAAATATGTTCCTCTCTTACTCAATAATTCCGTATCACCTGCGTTAAGCATTGTATTAAGTTTAGCTGATAAATACAAACTGAACGAAGAATTTATTTTTCTTTCAAACAGCGGTCCAAATCCAAACGCAAACAATGTCTCGTTTACTTCAACAGCTGAACTCAAATCTGGAACCAAAATAACTTCTCCCGTTGGATATTCAATTTCGTAAAGGTCATACTGATTATATGATAATTGAGATACTCCGATTTGAGCATCAAAAAATAAGTTTATTATTTTGTTTTCGTGAAGAAAAAACCTTGTTCCAAGATTTATTGTAAATAATGTATGATCATCTTCTGAGTATGTTTTATATGGACCATTATGCTGAAACTCAGAACTATAAAATTCAGGCATATAATAAATATTATATTTATCCCATTGCCCGTATATAGTATTCAAGAATAATTGTAGATTTTCATTTAGAGAACGATTTACCTGTATGGATCCAGTCAATCCTGATGAAGAATTAAAAGGGGAGATGATTCCAATACTTCCTTCAACTGTATATTTATTTTGTGAATAAAGAAGCGTTGTAGAAAAAACAAACGCAACTAACCAATATTTTATACTGCCCATTTTGGTCCCTTTCAAATTATCTAGGATTATAACTCTTTCAAAAGAAAGATTTTAGCTACAGTAAAAGTGTTTCATTTGGTGGGAAATTAAAGTGCAAAAGTTTTTGAGGTCAATAAAAAAGGCACAATCAGTTGTGCCCAAAAG
>CALLZX010000063.1 GCA_937858935.1 uncultured Ignavibacteriales bacterium
GTTGCTGGATTACTTGCCGCCATAATGTCATCACTTGCCGGAGCTTTTAACAGTACAGCTGTATTGTTTACAAATGATTTTTATAAAATTCGTAACCCTCAGGCAAATGAAAGAAAACTAGTTTTAGTTGGAAGATTATCCACAACTGCTGTAGTTGTTGCTGCAATAATTATCGTGCCTTTTGTAAAACTAATCAGCTCACAAGTTTATTTATTTCTTCAAAGTGTGCAGGCATTCGTTAGTCCTCCTATTACTGCAGTGTTTTTATTTGGTTTATTCTCAAAGAAAATAAATTCCAGAACTGCTTTCATTACCTTGATTGTCGGTGAATCCATTGGAATAAGTAGACTATTATTAGAGATGATAAATAATATTGGTATTGAACTGCATCCAATTTTCATCTGGGTTTTAGGTGTAAATTTTCTTCACTTTGCAATATTTCTTTTTACGGTAAGTGTAACAATTATCTTAGTCCTAAATTACTCCTCCGTGAAAATTGAAAGTGGATTCATTTTTGAGATAAAAAATTCAGTTTCAGAAAGTTTTTTAGAACTGAAAAACAATTTTGCTAGTGTCCGAACAGTGCATGGATTAAAATCCAATTTTGTATTGTCAGCATTCATCGTAATTATTATTATTGGTCTATGGAGTATCTGGTATTAATTATCTTTAATAATTGTAAACTCTTGACATTTTGATTTTAATAATATAAGTTAAATAGCGTATGTAAACGTTTACATTGTATATTCTTGTTCTTGTTAATATTTATTCTAGAATATTTTAATAATTTTAATATGATTTTTTATTTAATGCTAATTACTGTTACTAATAAAACCTTAAACAAAAGGAGAGGTATATGAAAAAAATCCTAACATTTCTTTTCGTGTTAGCACTTGTGCCGCTAATGCACGCACAATGGGTTGTCGAAACATTCGATAACGCAGTCGGACCACTATTTACAGATCCACCAGTATTGAATTCAAATTTTTATACAAACGGACCTACAGCTGAATTCAATCTAACTAATGATCCAGACCATATGCAAGGTACCGGTTCTATGAAGTTGGATTACCGAATTGAAGCTTACGATGGTTGGGGTGGTTATGTTGTTAGAACTACTTATTCACCTTCCGCTTTTGATACTATTCCTTACCTCGATCTGAGTGCCGGAACAGATCTTAAACTCAGTTACAAAGTTGTTACACCTGTTAATATGACAGCTACCGGAACGGCTTTTATTGAACTTAAATTAGCTGAGTATAATGATGAAGGTGCTAGAGACCTTTGGTTACATCATACAGCTATTGATCTTTCCGATGCTTCTGGTGGATGGTTAGAAATCAATATACCACTAAGACAAGATGCAAATAACACTCTTGGATTCGTAGCTCAATTTCAGGATGGAGATGGTATACTTCAATTAGAGCATATTAAAGGTTATGAAATTGCTGTTGTATATCTAACATCAGGCGGTCCAGTTAATCCTCCAGTTGCAACAGGTGCTGTACTTTGGGACAATTTAAAATTATCCGGTAGTAGATATACACCACTTACCACATTCGATAACTCATCAGCAGGATGGGGTTTAGATTGGATGGAATGGGCAGGTACAGATAAAGGCGCTATTGCAGTTACAGACGAAAGTATAATTAAAGCAGAAGGCCTTGGTTCATTAAAAGTTGATTATACTTTAAGTGCTCCATTTGTATGGGGCGGATTTGTAGCTATTGATTCTGCAGTAACTGTTGATTCAACAATTGCTGAAAGAACTGCATTAGTTCTTTATGTAAAAAATCTTACTCCGGTTGTTGCTGATGCTGGCAGAGCCTTTATTAGGTTTTTTGTAATGGAAAATAGTTCTGGCCCTGTTGAAGAGTGGATAATAGATGCTGATGTTGATTTAAGCCAAGCCTTTGATTGGACAAGATGTTATTTGCCTTTAACACCGAGACCAATGGGCGTTAATGATAGATTCCCTCCTAAAGATGGATTTGCTCTTAAAAACGGTGTTGGTGATTTAGAGCTTAATCCAGAATTTATTACAAAAGTTAGAATAGAAATTTTCGGAAGAGGAACTGAAGATGGTTTTGCAACAACCCTAAGAGCTGACGGCTCATTATTCTTTGATATATTGCAAACCTCCGGTTTCCAATTTGCTGATGATGTTGCACCTAATGCTCCAGCAAATATTTTTGTTGTACCTGGTTCATTCACAAATTTAGTTACCTGGGAAGATGTTCCGCTTGAATCTGGTGAAAAATATTATGTGTATGCAAGTACAGAACCAATAACAGATCTTACCTCACCAAAAGTTGACCTTATTGCTTCAAACATTCTTGGTGGGATACAAGTTGTTGATCATCTTTTATTATCACCATCTACAAATCAAAGCGTAACTTACTATTATGCTGTTGTCTGTAAAGATTTTGCAGGTAATATTGGTTTACCAGGTTATTCAGCTTCAGTTTCTAATACAGCAAAAGGTGTTGCCGTAATTTCCGAAGTTGTACCGGCTTTTGTTGCTGATGGTAACTTAGCTGAATGGCAAAGCCTTCCTAAATTCAGGATGTATTCATCAGATGGTACAGGTACAATTGGACCTAATTTTACAATTACTGATGATGCGGATTGTTCTGCTGATGCTTGGGTAGCCATTGATGCTAATTATCTTTATGTGGCATTTAAAGTAAATGATGATGTATTAACTCCAACCGGAACATTTCAATCTTATGAATTAGATTCTCCAGATCTATTCATCGGTCTTTATGACTGGAAAAAGGCAATGCACACTATATATCAAAGAGGTTCAGAACCGGATTATCAAATCAGATTTAATGAAGGTGTTGCCCGTAATGATGATTATACAAATGAGTATGATTCATTACTAGTTGAGGGTCCTAATTATTTTTATGGCGAGTTATTCCCGACTGGTTATGTAGTAGAAGCCAAGATATCTTTAAATGATATGGCTATGCTAAGAAAACGACCTGATGCTATTACTGATACAATTAGTGTTGGTTATGGTGACAGAATTCCGATTGATTTTGGAATTAACGATAATGATGGAACAGGCAGAGAAGGATTACTTTTCTACTCTCCACGTAATAATGATCTTGGACATAACAATCCTTCAGTATGGTCACATACCTGGATTACCGATTGGGTAACAGATGTTGAAGATAATGGAATGTCAGTAAATACATTTAGTTTATCACAGAACTATCCAAACCCATTTAACCCTGCTACAATAATTCGTTACTCAATTGCACAACCGGGCTTAGTTACTTTAAGAGTATATGATGTTTTAGGTCGTCAAGTGGTTGAACTTGTGAACGAAGAAAAAGCAGCAGGTTCTTATGATATCAATTTTAATGCATCAAAATTATCTTCCGGCGTATATATGTACAAAATAGAAAGTGGAAGCTATCAAGAAGCAAAGAAAATGATCTTAGTTAAATAGTATTAGTAGTGAGGCAGCCTTAATTAAAGGCTGCCTCTTTTTTTATAAAGATGCTAATCTTTTATTAAAACGTTAAAATATAATGATTGGTAAAAAAATGTTGAGACTCTTTACAAATTATAAAATTAGTTATACACTATTAACTTGCTTAATTGCTGTATTAATGATTAGTGATTATTCATTTGCAGGAACAACCGGTAAGATCAGAGGAAAAATTATTGATAAAGATACCGGAGAACCGATTGTTGGTGCAAATGTTATAGTTGATGGTACTTATTTTGGTGCCGCTGCAGATATTGAAGGTGAATATTATATAAATAATATTCCACCCGGCACTTACACAGTAATAGTTAGTGCAGTGGGTTATAACAAAGTCTTTATTGAAAAAGTTGGTGTAAAAATAGACTTAACAACTGACGTTAATGTCGAAATGGTTTCAGAGGCTGTTAGACTTGGAGAAGTTGTAGTGCAGGCAGAAAAACCAATGATTATAAATGATTTAACTTCATCATCAGCAATTGTAGGTTCTGAAGAAATTAAAATGATGCCTGTCGATAACCTTAGCCAGGTAATAAATCTGCAGGCTGGTGTTGTTGGCGGTCACTTTAGAGGTGGAAGAGATAATGAAGTTGCATACCTTGTTGATGGTATCCCAATAAATAATGTTTTTGATGGTAGAAATTCATTTCAAATTGAAAATAATTCTGTTAGACAATTAGAGGTTATAAGCGGTACATTTAATGCAGAATACGGTCAGGCACTTTCCGGTGTCGTTAATATTGTAACTCAGGAAGGTTCACAAAAATTTGAAGGATCTGTTTCTGCTTATGTTGGAAATTATTTAACATCAAATACTGATATTTTTTGGAATCTTGATAAAGTTAATTTTGATGGTCCAAAAGACTTACAGTTTAGTTTGAGCGGACCAACCACAATTGTAAGCGGCCTTACATTTTTTGTAACCGGCAGATACTTCAAAGACGGTGGTAACTACTATGGTCAGAGATATTATAACATTGAAGATCATACTCCTTTTGTTCCTGATCCGCAAGGCCATCCAGAGTTTTTTATTAATACAAACACTGGTGATAGTGCATATGTAGGGATGAATCCTTATGAAAAGAAATCTATAAATGCTAAGCTTACTTATAGTGCAGAAACCTGGAAATTAAGCTACAGTTTATTCTGGGATGATAATTTTAACCGTTACTATAATCACAATTATCGTTTGGCCCCGGATGGACTTAAAAACCATTATGCAACAAATTCAATTAACAATATTCAATTATCATATTACCCGGCACAGGATCTCTTTTTTACTTTAAAATATAGTTTAAACACAAATAAGTATAAAAATTATCTCTGGGAGAATGAATATGACCCGAGATATGTTGATCCCAATAACAGCACAACAATAAATAGTTATACATTTAGACATGGTGGTAATGAAACAGATAGATCAGATAGAACAACTAAATCTAATTTAGTTTTGTTCAGTGCAGAATCACAGATATCAAAAGAACACAAAATTAAATTTGGTGCTGAAGGAAGATTCCACGAACTTTTAAATTCATATAAAAATTTAGTAAATCTTACAGAAGGTCAGTTGGATTCACTACAAAATCCAGTTGTTACCTGGGGTTACACAAATCTAGGTACTCAAAACAATCAAGCTTATGCAAAGTATCCATATGAGTTTGCACTCTATCTCCAGGACAAAATGGAATATGATATGATGATTATAAATGCAGGTGTAAGATTTGATTATTTTGATTCCAACACTGATTTGCCAGCTGATTTGAGAAATCCACTCAACAATCCATTATTCCCAGGCGCTGGTCAAACAAGAGAGGCAGTTTCCGAATCACAGATAAGTCCAAGACTGGGTGTTTCATTTCCTATATCGGATGCTGGTGCAATCCACTTTTCCTATGGTCACTTTTTCCAGATTCCGAGTTTTGAAAACCTATATGCAAATAATGATTACTTGATTGATCAAACAACCGGATTAAATGGAATTATTGGTAATCCTGAACTGAAATCCCAGAAAACCATTAAGTATGAAATCGGTATACAGCAGGTTTTATTTCCAAACGTTTCTATAAACGCTTCAATTTATTACAGTGATATTAGAAATTTACTGGGAATGGAAATTATCGATACTTACGAGGGGTTCCAATTTGGTCGTTATACAAATAGAGATTACGGCAATGCTAAAGGATTAATATTAACACTAGAAAAAAGACATTCAGATTATTTTAGTGCAAAATTAGATTATACTTATCAAGTTGCTCAAGGTAATGCATCTGATCCAAGACAGGTTTATTATAACAATCAGAGCGATCCTCCAGTTGAAGAAACGAAAAAACTATTACCATTAAGCTGGGATCAACTTTCAACTTTAAACATCTCTTTTACTGTTGGAGATTTAGTTGACTGGAGTATAGGAGCTATATTCAGTTATGAATCAGGAATGCCCTACACAATTGATAAAAGATATAACGGAGGAATTCGAATTGAAAATAACGGTAGAAAACCAACAAGTTTAAAATTTGATCTAAAAGGAACTAAAACTTTTAAGGTCTTTGGATTTGATTTTAATACCTATTTAATTGTCTATAACTTGTTTGATTTCAAGAATGAATATGGTGTTAATGCTACATCAGGTCGCGCAGGTATAGACTTGAATACAGATGAAGCCGGTTACATTTATGGAATGAATACAATTGATGAATACCTTTTAAACCCACAAGATTACTCAGGTCCTAGAGAAGTGCGCATAGGATTTGGAGTAGGATTTTAATCTTTAAAGGAGTTTTTGTAATGATTAAACAAATAACATACTTTATAATATTTTTTATTATTTCAAGTATTTCATATTCACAGGTAGATCCCCAAACTCAGCTCTATCGAAATGAACCTGTTGGAGACAAAACATATCGTAAAAAAGGAATTATGGATGGGAATCTTGTCCGAACTCTTTTTAGAAACGATGGACAGATAGGTTATTGGGAAGACAGACCTTCAGGTGAATGGCCAAAAGGAACCGGTCAAAATTATCTTGATGGTTGTACGCCACTTGTATCAACCAGGTTAACAGCACCTGGTAATAATCAATATGTATATTTTGCTCAGACATCATATCGAGAAGAAGTGGATAAAGATTTAACTACTGGTCAACTTTGGGTTATGGAACCTGTACCTGGATATGCATTCCCAAGCTCGGAGGAACCAGCTCAAAGTACAAAACCAGGAACCTGGCCGGAACAATGGTCTCGTGCACTGCCGCTAATTACACCCGAATGGGATGGCTATTGGTTTGGTTATTTTGGACGAGGTGTATTGAATGCTGATGTTGAAACATTTTTTGTTATGGATGATTCACAGGATAGAGAGTGGTATCGACCTCCATATTCTTATCAACCAATACTTGGTGATGCAACAAGAGGCGGACTTGGGTTGAGAATGGAAGTTCGAGCTTTTCAATGGTCACACGTACTAGCTGAAGATATAATCTTTTTTCATTATGATATAATTAATATTTCCGATACTGACTATGATAGTACTTTATTTGGATTCTATAGTGATACAGGTGTCGGTGGTCTTAGCGATGGTGCTGACAATGCAAACTTTAACCAATTGTTAGATCTTGCATATGCTTTTGATACCGATGGTGTTTCTAATGATCCTCCTCCGCAATGGAACTGCGGATATGTTGGTTATGCATTTTTGGAAAGTCCGGGTAATGCTTTTAATGGAATTAATGATGACGAAGATTTTGATTTACTTGGTGCTCCAATGATAGATGAAAGACGTGATGATGGAATTGATAATGATAAAGACTGGATTGGTTATGTTGACTTAAATCTAAATGGTGTTTGGGATCCTGATGAAAATGAACCATTGAATAATGATGTTGGTGCCGATGGTGTAGGTCCGTTTGATCCTCAGTATATAAATCCTGATGCCGGTGAAGGTGATGGAGTTCCAACAGCTGGCGAACCAAACTTTGATGCCACTGATAAAGATGAATCAGATCAAATTGGATTAACAAGCTTAGCTATTGAAATTTTATCAAACAAAGGTCCAACGGCTATATGGCCAAAAAATGATAATGTTATCTGGGAAAAAATGCAGCCAGGAACTTTTGATACAACAATTCAAAATGCAAACATTCAGATACTTTTTGGATCAGGTCCATTTCCTCTTAAAAAGAATTTGCGAGAAAGATTTTCTGTTGCTCTAGTTTTTGGAAGTGATTATGAAGATATGGTTTTTAATAAAGAAACCGTTCAGCAGATATATAACGCAAATTACAATTTTGCAAAACCTCCTTACAAATCTACTCTAACTGCAATTCCGGGTGATAAAAGAGTGTTTTTGTTTTGGGATGCAGTTTCTGAAGAGTCCCGTGATCCTTTCTTAGGATATGAACAAGGTGATCCAACTCTTGGTTACAAAAAAGATTTTGAAGGTTATTTAATCTATCGAAGTGAAGAAGCAGAATTTCAGGATATTAAAGTAATTACTGATTCTAAAGGTGAACCTAAATACTGGAAACCTATTGCACAATATGATCTTAAAAATGGAATAAAAGGACCAGATCCAATAGGAATTAACGGTGCCCATTTCTGGAGAGGTAATGATACGGGTTTACAACACTCATTGATAGATACCAATGTTATTAATGGCAAAAAGTACTATTACGCTTGCGTAGCATATGATCAGGGAGATCCGAATTTTGGAACTACTGGATTGCTACCATCAGAAACTACAAAAATTATTTCTGAGGATCTAGGCGGTGTACTTAAGTTTGTTGATATTAATTGTGCTGTGGTTGTACCAAATGCTCCTGTAGCTGGTTACGTACCTTCTCAGGTAATTGGTGATTTCAGTAAAGTCACGTCAGGTTCAGGTTCTGGAACAATTGATGTGATAGTATTAAATTCTGACAGCGTTCTAAATAACGCAAACTACAAAGTTGAATTTGATTCAGCAGGGACAACCCCAAATTACAAAACAGTTTCTTACCGTGTTATTAGAGATTATAATGGATTTGTTGATACTGTACTTGCTAAAGTTGATTCATCAACTTTTAGTGGCGGTGCATTAGGACCAATGTTCGACGGTGTCTCAGTTATGGTAAATAACGATTTAACCGTAGGAGTTGATCAAGCAAACACTGGCTGGCTGCAAGGATTTAGTACTTTAACAATGCCTGTAATATTGGATACAAATTTTAGAACAAGAACTGTTGCCTGGCCGGCTGATTACGATCTTGAATTTCTTGGTGCATATACCGAGACAAGTTCAAACGGTATTCCAATTGATTTCAAAGTTAAAAATGTTACCGGAGGTTATTACACAAATGCCTACATATATGATACGGCTCCAACTGGTCAGTTAACTTTAGGAGATAAAATAGGTATTCTAGAAATGCAGGGAAACCAAGCTAAGTTTACATACCTGATTGGATATTATACCCCAACGGATCCATTTACGCTTTATCCTCAGGCAGGTGATATTTTTAGAGTTTCTACAAATAAACCATTTATGGGCGGTGACTATTTTACCTTTTCAACAACAGCAGCAAGTATTGATTTAGAACAAGCAACTACCGAACTGGATAAGATAAGCGTTGTCCCAAATCCTTATATCGGTGCAAATGTGCTTGAAAGAAGATCATTAAATGCTTCTGATAGAGGCGAGAGAAGAATCGACTTTATTAATTTGCCAGCTCAATGCACAATTAGAATATATACTGTTACGGGGGCATTAGTTAAAACTTTGTACAAAGACTCTTCACCAATAGATGGTAGTATAATCTGGAATTTAGTATCAGATGATGGAATGGATATAGCTTACGGGCTTTATATTTATCATGTTGATGCTCCGGGTGTTGGTGAAAAAGTCGGCAAATTTGCGTTAATAAAGTAGAGGCGGAGAATAAAGATGAAAATAATTATAACAAGCATAATAGCAATTTTATTTACCGCAAATGTTTTTTCTCAGGTTTTTTCGGAAAATTCAAAACGCGGTACAACAGCTGCACCTTTTCTTTCAATTGGACAAGGTGCAAGAGCAATCGGAATGGGTAGCGCATTTGTTGCGATAACCGATGATCCTACAGCACTTTACTGGAATCCTGCTGGTATTACAAAAGTGCAGGGCTTCGGTTTTGTTGTTGATCATACTACCTGGATCGCCGATATAAATTATAATTTTATGGCACTTACATATAACCTTGGAAATTTTGGGACAATTGGTGCTAGTTTTACAATTTCTGACGTTGACGAGATGAGCGTTACAACTGTTGAAGAACCTGATGGAACAGGGGAAGTCTTCGGAGTAACTGATGCAGTATTTAGCCTGGCATGGGCTATTGATTTAACAGATAATTTTTCAATTGGATTTAATCCTAAATATATTCATCAAAGTATCTGGAGAATGTCTGCATCTGCTATAGCATTAGACTTAGGTGTTAAATACGTTACCCCTTTTGATGGAGCAATTTTAGCTATGTCTATAACTAACTTTGGACCCAAAATGCAGTTATCAGGAGCTACAACACAGGTGTTGTACGATCCTGATCCCAATACATCCGGTAACAACAGCAGCATTGTAGCTAATATTCAGACTGATACATGGGACTTACCACTTACATTTAGAGTGGGTGTTGGTTATCAGCCGCTTAAAACTGAAGACAACACAATAACGGTTTCACTGGATGCATTACATTTAAGTGATAACTATGAAAGTTTAAATGTTGGAGCTGAATATTGTTATGATGATTTTATTTCATTAAGAGCAGGATATAAATCACTCTTCTTACCTGATTCCGAAGAATCATTTTCGCTAGGATTTGGTTTGAAACAATTAGTAATGGGTAATATTGCTCTTAAAGTTGATTACGCTTATCAGGATTTTGGTAGATTAAGCAGTATTCAGAAATTCACTTTTGGTATAACTTTCTGATCATAACGGCAGCTCTCTTTCTTTATTCCTTTTTGAGAGAGAGCTGTTTTTATTCATTTAAACGCGGTATTACCATGAAAGCATTTTTATTATTCTTCATCCTCACAATTCTTTTTTCATCTCACAATTCACTAATTGCTAAAGACTATAAAGGAGCAGAATACCGAACTAAAGAGGCATTCACATACGGACGATTTGAGGTACGTATGAAAACTTCGTATAGAGAAGGAATGTTGACATCATTTTTTACTTATTATGATGGCGGTGGTATTGGCACATGGAATGAAATTGATATTGAAATCCTTGGAAGATATTCAAATGATTTTCAAATGAACACAATTACACAAGGTCAAACTAATCATGTTGGTCATTATCAAATGGCTACATCACCTCATTATGATTACCACACCTATGCATTTGAGTGGACACCGGAATATGTTTCATGGTTTGTCGATGGAATAGAAGTTCTAAAACAAACAGATACTCATATTCAAAATCTAACACTTCCTCAAAAAATTATGATGAATATCTGGAACCCAACATATGATAATTGGGTTGGAACATTTTATCCTGAAGCGCTTCCGGCTTTTGCATATTACGATTGGGTAAGTTATTACTCTTATTCACCCGACAGCGGTTCATATGGTACGGGAAATAATTTCATTCATAACTGGACAGATGAATTTAATGATTGGGATACAACAAGATGGGATAAAGCCACGCATACTTTTGTTGGAAATGGTTGTGATTTTATTCAGGAAAATGCTGTATTTAATGATGGAAAACTTGTTCTATGTTTAACTAATAATACTAACATAGGATATATTGATGTGAAAGCTCCAACATTACTTTGGGCCAGAGCAACCGAGGGTATAGTTGAGGCAATTTTTTCTGAAGAAGTGCAGGAGTTATCAGCAGAAACAAAAACTAATTATACAATCCCCGGTGTAACAATCAACAGTGTTGAACTTCAGGGAGATCTTAAAACTGTATTAATTTCAGTTACCGGTCTAGATCTTAATTCAGCTAAAAATCTTATCGTAATTGGAGTTAGAGATCGTGCTGCATCTCCAAACATAATGACTGGCGCTGTAAAGACAATTCATATGGTTCCGAATCCACTAACTTTTCCTTTAAAAATTAATTGTGCTGATTCTGCTGCACTCGACTTCTCAGCTGATCAAAAATGGAATTATCAAACTGAGTACGGTGTACAAGACGGAAGCAATACTTTATATCCTGGTCAATCATTTGGAGGAACTGAGGAGGATGAGATATATCAGTCAGAAAAATATGGTATGGTGTATTATAATACTCGCGTTCCAAATGGAAGTTACAAGGTTAAGCTTATGTTTGCAGAAAATTATTTTACCTCATCTGGTAAAAGAATATTTGATGTATATATCGAACAGAACCGGGTAATTCAGAATCTGGATATTTTTAATCAGGTTGGAATACAGAATGCTTACGAAGTTGAATTTGAAAATATTCTCGTTCAAGATGGCATTTTGAATATTTACTTTGCAGCACAAGTTAACTTAGCGGTAATCAGCGGCATCGTAATAAATCAAGACCCAAATGGAATTGAAGACTCAAAATATTTTAATGAGCAGGGATTTAATATAGAACAGAATTATCCTAATCCATTTAACGGTAAAACAATAATTAATTACAGCTTAAAATCAACAGATAATTTAAGCTTTGAACTTTACAATATTTTAGGTGAAAGAATTTTTTACAGAGACTTGGGGTTTATTCAGCCTGGTAATTATAAGTTTGAACTGGATACTACGGCTTTAATTCAAAGTCCGCTTACTTCAGGAATATATTTTTATGTATTTACCGGGTTAGTACAGAGACAATCAAAAAAACTGGTCTTATTAAACTAAATAGATTAATGAATCAATTTATTTATCAATATCAAATACAATTTTGTCAAATAACTTCTTACTTGTTTAAAGAAAAATACATCCCTACTCATAAAAAATATTCAACAATTCTCATAAAGATTTCTAATAGGATTTATCATGAAATTATTTATTAAATGTTTCGCTTTTTTCGTTGCTTCAATCGTTTTTATAAATGTAAATGTTGTAGCACAAATTTACACCACTACAAAAGTTGACGCACAAGTAAAAGAACTTGTTTCTAAAATGACACTTGAAGAAAAAATTGGACAGATGACTCAAGTTACGATTCAAGCAGTTTCAAAAGTTCAAGGTACAAAAGATCAAAATCATCAATTAGATTTAACAAAGCTGGAAGAAGCAATAAAAAAATATCATGTCGGTTCTATCCTGAACGTTTATGATGTAGCACATACTGCAGAATACTGGCACGAAGTAATAAATAAAATACAGACTATCGCTGTAAAAGAAACTCGTCTTGGTATTCCCGTTCTATATGGAATTGATGCAATTCATGGTGTAACATATACAAAAGGATCAACATTGTTTCCGCAGTCAATTAGCATGGCTGCAACCTGGAACACAGAAATTGCAAAGCAAAGCGGTGAAATAACTTCTCTAGAAACTAAAGCCTCTGGTATCGCATGGAATTTTTATCCTGTTATGGATATTGGAAGACAACCACTTTGGAGCAGATTGTGGGAGACCTTTGGTGAAGATGTTTATCTGGCCTCACAGATGGGCTCATCTTATATAAATGGAGCGCAAGGCGATGATTTAAGTGCTCCTGACAAACTTGCAACTTGCTTAAAGCATTATGTTGGTTATAGTTTTCCAATTAATGGTCTTGATAGAACCCCAGCCTGGATTTCTGAAAGAATGATGCGAGAGTATTTTCTTCCAACATTTGAAGCAGGGATATTAGCTGGTTCTCCTTCGGTAATGGTTAACTCAGCCGAAGTAGATGGAATTCCTGGTCACGCAAATTATCATTTACTCACGGAAGTCTTAAGAAACGAAATGAACTTTAAAGGTCTGGTTGTTTCTGATTGGGAGGATATAAAAAGATTACATACTAGAGATAGAGTTGCTTCAACACCAAAAGAAGCTGTAAGAATTTCTGTAATGGCTGGTGTTGATATGAGTATGGTGCCTTACGATTTTAGTTTTTACAATTATCTTTTAGAACTTGTAAAAGAAGGTACTGTTCCGATTTGGAGAATTGATGAAGCTGTTAGCAGAATTCTTGCTGTTAAAATGCAGGTTGGACTTTTTGATAATCCATATCCAAATAAAGAATTATTAAAAGATTTTGCAAAAAATGAATTTACCACAATAAATTTAAATGCTGCAAGAGAATCAATAATTCTCACTAAGAATGAAAACAATATTTTGCCTCTTTCCAAAACAACTAAAGTGCTTGTTACGGGACCAACTGCAAATATGCTTTCTGTTTTAAATGGCGGCTGGACTATAACGTGGCAGGGAAATGAAGAATCACTTTATCCTGCAGAAAAAAACACTGTTCTTGAGGCAATCCAAAACAAAGTCGGACCAAAAAATGTAAACTATGTGGAAGGTTGCAGTTTCGATAAAGACATAAATACAAACAAAGCAGTTTCTGAAGCTAGAAATTCTGATGTTGTGATTATTTGTTTAGGTGAAGCCGCGTATTGTGAAACACCCGGAAGTATTTTTGATCTTAATTTGAACAAAGCCCAGTTAGATTTAGCGAATAAAATTATGGAAACAGGTAAGCCTGTAATACTAATTATGCTTGAAGGCAGACCAAGAGTTATAACTGATATTACTCAAAAAGCAAAAGGAATTTTAATTGGATTTTTACCCGGAATGGAAGGAGGCAATGCAATTGCTGATGTGCTATTTGGAGATGTCAACCCTAGTGGTAAGCTTCCTGTAACATATCCTAAAACACCAAATGGAATAACGCTTTACGATTATAAACCAATAGAAAAATTTGATGGTAATGATTATAATCCGCTTTGGCCATTTGGTTACGGATTAAGCTTTACAACTTTTGAGTATTCCAATCTTAAGATAAGTTCTCAGGAAATTACCGAAAATGAGGAATTAACAGTTAAAATTGATGTTAAAAACACTGGAAAAATGGCTGGCAAAGAAGTTGTTCAATTATATTTAACAGATATGTATGGTTCTGTTACAAGACCAAACAAACAGCTAAAAGGATTTGAAAAAGTTTTGTTAAATCCAGGAGAAGTTAAGACAATTGAATTTAAGCTTAATAAACAACATTTATCATTCATTGGTTTGGAAAATAAAAGAATAGTGGAACCAGGTGATTTTGTAATTACTATTGAGAATCATACAGCAAATTTTGGATTGAAATAAAGCTGTAATTTTTTGAATTTTATTGCATAGAATTTGCTTTTGTTGGGGAAGCAGAAATAATATTGTTAAAACAGGTAACTGATTATTTTTCGTAAAATAAACAAACTTGTTCTAATGTCTTTGAGGGAAGATTATAGCGATTAGAATTGCTTAGTCTTCCTTTTTTATTAAATATAATTTTTTTTCTATAAGATGAAAAAAGATTAGAAAAAGTATTTATAAAAATGTTAACTCAAACCTCGCGAAAATCTTTAATAATATGGATTGCCGTTATATCCATCATTGTTATTATTCTACTTCTTCCTATAAAGATTAGTTATAACTTATTCGTAAGAGGAAAAATTCTTCCTGCTAACGAGTGGATTATCTATAAGGGTACAGATGGGCGTTTGACATCTCAGTTAATAAACTATAAGACTGGAATAAACCAATCTTATGATGTAACTCTTTTTGACCGTGGTGATGCTATGCAATTTGAATTTAATCCATCTTTAGCATCAGGTACAGCAATAGAGGAGAATGATACCATTGCAGTAATATATTCAAATGAGAATGAAAGACAGATCGAAAATCTAAAAGGTGAGATAATAGCAGCTAAAGCATCCTTATCACTTAATCTTACCGGTGAGAAAGAAGCTGTGATTGATCAAGAAATTAAAAATCTTGACTATGCTGTTAAACAAGCTGATGAACAGAAGAAAATCCTGGATCGATTTAGTGCTTTGTACGAAAAAGGACTTGCATCTCAGGAAGAGTACGAAATTGCCAAAGGTACTTATGATTTATATTTAATAAATATCTCAATTTCAAAAGCTAGACTAAAAACTGTAGAAACTGGTGCTAAGCAGGAACAGATAGGACTTTTAAAAACGCAGATTATTTCTTTGGAAAATGAATTAGCAATTTTACAAAAACGCTTTAAAGGTTTTACAGTCACGGCGCCCATCAACGGAATAGTTAGTCGAAAAACCAATAGCGATACATTAATGATTATATCCGATATATCAGAATATGTTCTATTATGTCCGGTAAAAGTGAATGATAAAAAGTATATTCAGACTTCTGCAAATGTTGATATTCATGCTGATGGAGGCAAACAAGATGTAAAGTCTTTTGTTTATGAAGTTGATAACAATGTACAACTAATAAATGGAATTCAAATTGTTACAGTAACATCCTCTGTGGAAGGAAAGAGCGATAAACTAATTCCTTCACTTATTGTTGATTGTTACATTGAAACCGGAAAGTTATCTCCTTTAGAGTATCTTGAACGTATTTGGCAGAGAATGGTAAACTAAAATGAAATCTATGCGGCTTGAATATAAATTTCTTGTTCCTTTAGATAAGTTAGATGAACTTCGAGATGCAATATATCCTTTTGTTTTTATTGATGAATATGCTGAAAGAGAGAACGATAAAGAGTATACTGTAAAAAGTATTTATTATGATACTATGAGATTAGATGATTATAGAGACAAACTTGCTGGTATAAAAATCAGAAAAAAATTAAGAATTAGAGGTTATAATTTTAAAAAATCTGACAGCACGGTTTTTCTTGAAATAAAAAGGAAATATGAAAATCATATCTATAAAAACCGGGCACCCTTACTTTATTCAGATCTAGATATTTTATTACAAACCGCTGACTGTGAAAAATACTTATTAAAGAAAAAAAACTTTCTGGATGCAAAAAGTGATGCGAATAAATTCTTCTTCTTACTTAAAACCAAGAATTATTCGCCTATAGCATTGGTTACCTATGAAAGAGAAGCTTTTTACTCCAAACACGATTCAACATTAAGAATTACATTTGATAAAAATTTAAGATCAAAACCATTACCAAGGATCTCAGAGTTATATGATGATAAGTCCTTAAAATATTCAATGCCAGGAAATTTTATTCTCGAATTAAAATTTTTTAGTGGTTTTCCAACGTGGCTGCAAAAAATTGTAAGAAGATTTGAATTAAGCAGGCGTGCAATTTCCAAATACACTATTAGTGTTGATAGTCATAATGAGTTAAACAGATTTGTTAATAAAAAAGATCTGGTAATCCCACTGATTACTACTCGATCTATGATCAAAAGCTTGAAAGAAGTAATTAAAAATGCTGGATGATTTCCAAAATGTACTAAGTGTGTCACTTTCGATTGGTGAGGTATTTGAAAATCTGGTAGTATCACTTATTTGCGGACTACTAATTTCTTTATTTTATCGTTTAACGTATCGTGGACCGGGCATGTCATATTCATTTATTAATTCGTTAATAGTGCTTGCACTAATTACTTCTGTTGTGATTATGGTAATTGGTAATAACCTTGCTCGTGCTTTTGGGTTAGTTGGTGCGATGTCCATAATCCGATTCAGAACAGCTATAAAAGAAACTCAGGATATAATATTTATTTTCTTTGCACTTGCAATCGGAATGGCAAGCGGAGTTGGCCTACATGCTTTAGCTTTAGCAAGTACTATATTTATTGGTTTGATATTGTATGTCTTAACTAAAACTCATGCGACAAGTCCATCTAAAAAAGATTTTCTGCTTCAGTTTTCGTTTAATGCTAATGGAGGTTACGAAGAAGCGCCTTTCATTTCCATTTTTCAAAAATACTGTAAAAACAGTAAGCTCATAAATACAAAAGCCTTGATGGAAAGTGATTCTCTTGAATTATCATATCATATAGTGCTCAAGGATGTTAAGTTTACGGCAGAATTTGTTAATCAATTAAGAACCACTAAAGGTGTTAATAATGTAAATCTCTTTTTTGATGAAGAGAACTTTTAATTAGTCGAAAAATCAAATGAAAAAAATTGTTCAATTACTGAGTTTTTTTATAATATTATTTTTTGTTGAGGTGTCATATGCTCAACAAGTTTATATCAATGAGATGATGTCTTCAAATAGTTTTACTATTGCTGATGAGGATGGAGATTTTTCGGATTGGATAGAAATATATAATTCAGAAAGCACTTCTGTTGATCTTTCAGGATACGGACTATCGGATGATATAAGCACACCGTACAAATGGATTTTACCATCTTTAACTATAGCACCAAAAGATCACCTACTGATTTTTGCAAGTGATAAAAACAGAACTGAATATGTTAGACATTGGGAAACTGTAATCGACTGGGGTGATGTTTGCAAATATAGATTGGGAACAAGTGAACCACCTGCGAGCTGGAAAAACCTGGGATATGATGATCAATCCTGGACATCCGGCCCTAGTGGATTTGGATTTGGTGATGGGGATGATTCAACCATAGTGCCAACTTCTGTGAATTCCGTGTACATTCGTAAGACATTTTCTGTGCAGAATGTAAATGATATAAAAATGGCAGTACTTCATGTTGATTATGATGATGCATTTGTAGCATACTTAAATGGAGTTGAAATAGCACGGGCAAATATTGGAACTGTAAATATTCCACCAACTTTTGATGAATCTGCATCGACATATACAGAACCACTAATTGTTTATGGAGAAAAACCAAATGCATATCTTATTGATAATTTTCAATCCCTTTTACAGAATGGAAATAATGTTCTTGCTGTGCAGGTTCATAATTATGGGACGGGTTCTTCAGATCTTACGTTAATTCCTTTTTTGTCATTAGGAATGAATGTAATTCCAGCAAATCCAAATGGAGTAAATCCGCTTCTAGAACTGCCGAATAAATATCTTCACACAAATTTTAAATTAAGTTCTGCTGGTGAAACAATTGTTTTAACTAATCCACAGAACATAACTGTTGATGAGGTTACTTTCGGGTCTATAGGACCAGATATTTCTTATGGTAGACAACCTGATGGAAGCAGTAATTGGTTTTTATTTTCAGAAGCCACACCTGGCGATAGCAACACAACTCAAGGGTTTACAGGTAGTGTAGGTGATCCTATTCCTTCAACAAGCGGTGGATTTTATTCTGTTCCAATTACAGTTAGTATAACTCCAGTTACAGTTAATGATAATATTTATTATACATTAGATGGTTCTGAACCAAAAGAAACATCCACACCGTATACAAGCCCAATCCAAATCAATTCAACAAAAGTATTACGTATCAAAGCATTTAGCACAGGGATGTTACCAAGTAAAACGATCACAAATTCATACTTTATTAATTTTCAATCCACACTTGCTGTAGTTTCACTCTCTACTGATCCTGGTAATTTCTTTGATGAAGAATACGGTATTTATGCGATGGGTGATAGTGCAGAACCTGAATTTCCGCATTTTGGAGCGAACTTTTGGCAGGATTGGGAAAGACCAGTTCATGTTGAACTTTTTGAAAAGAATGGTTCAAAGGGATTTGGTATCGATATGGGTGTTAAGATTTTTGGAAATTGGAGCAGAGGTAATGCTCAAAAATCTCTTGCTCTATTTGCAAGAGGAATGTATGGATACAGTACCTTGAGTTATAAACTGTTTGATGAACTTCCGTTTACTGAGTATGAATCTTTTGTACTGCGTAATGCTGGAAACGATTGGGGCAATACTATGTTCAGAGATGCATTAATGACAAGCCTTGTAGATGATGTGGATATTGATAAAGCTGATTATCGTCCAGCTATAGTTTTTATTAATGGACAATATTGGGGAATACATAATATTCGTGAAAAAATTAATGAAAACTTTATCGCCCAACATCATAATGTAAATCCTGATAGCGTTGATATACTTGAAAATTATGCTGAGATAGTTGAGGGTAGTGATGAAGATTATCTCGAGTTATATTCATTTATTGAAAATAACAGTATGGCAATTCCATCAAATTATGAATATGTAAAATCCAAGATGGAAATAGATAATTTTATCAGGTATCAAATTTCGGAAATTTACTTTGCGAATACAGATTGGCCGGGTAATAATATAAAGTATTGGAAAACAAAGAGTAATGGTCAATGGCGCTGGCTCTTATACGATACCGATTTTGGTTTTGGATTTCTTGATCCCAATAGTTATCTGCATAATACATTACAATTTGCTTTAGCAACAAATGGACCTGGCTGGCCGAATCCACCTTGGTCTACTTTAATGCTAAGAAAATTACTTGTTAATAATTCTTTTAGATATGAATTTATTAATGGCTTTGCAGATTTTTCCAATACTATTTTCAACCCAGCTGATGTTGTTAACACAATTAATAGTATCTCGTCAATCATTACACCTGAAATCAGCAGACATTCCACTAGATGGAATCAATTTACATATGATGGTTGGTTAAGTAATGTTCAAGTTCTGAGAACCTTTGCCTCAAATCGATTGAATTATATGAGAGCCCATTTTATGCAATACTTTAGTCTTGCAGGTGTTGCACAGGTGAATCTATATAATGCTGATACAACTATGGGTCATATTCAAATTAATTCACTAGATATTAATCTTCCCAATTGGAGTGGTACATATTTTTTGGGTATTCCAATAAATATCTCCGCACAGCCTAAGCAAGGTTACCGTTTTGTAAGATGGGAAGGTTCGAGTACATCTACAAATGATTCTTTGTTGATTACATTAAATGGTACGATCACTCTTAATGCAGTATTCGCAATTGATTCAAACTTTAGCATTCCAAAAATTGTTATAAATGAAATTAATTATAACGCATCATTATCATTTAATACAGAAGATTGGATTGAGCTTTATAATAATAGTAATAATTCTGTAAATATTTCAGGATGGATATTTAAAGATTCTGATGATACCCATAGTTTTTTAATCCCTCAAGGTACAGTATTAGATTCGAACTCATATTTAGTTTTATGTGTAGATACTTCATTGTTCAAATCACAATTTCCTGAAGTAAATAATTTTATCGGGAATGTAGGGTTTGGTTTAAGCGGGGGCGGGGAATTGATCAGACTTTATGATGATGAAATGATTATAATGGATTCACTAGTTTTTGATGACGTTGCTCCGTGGCCAACTCAACCAGATGGAAATGGGCCAACATTATCCTTAAAGAATCCGGATTATGATAACACACTTGGGGAGAATTGGGCCGCTTCAGTTGGGTACGGTACACCTGGTAAAATAAATGATACTTTTGTAAATGCAGAAAATGAAGAAAGCACATTGCCAGCTGAGTTTGCTTTGTTACAGAATTATCCTAATCCGTTTAATCCAACAACAAATATCAGATTCGATATTCCAACAGCTTCTAATATTACTTTAAAAGTTTATGATATAATTGGGAATGAAATAGCTACCCTAGTAAATGAGTTTAAAAACCCTGGAAAATATTTAATACAATTTGATGCCAGCAAATTATCAAGTGGAGTTTATTTCTACAGGATACAAGCAGATAATTTTATAAATACAAAAAAATTATTATTACTAAAATGAAAAAATTTTACATATCGATATTGTTTTTTTACACATTTACCTGTGTAATATCTTCTCAAACAGAGAAGGTTTCGTTTTTTTCTTTTAATGATGGATCATTAATTGAATTTACATCTTCAAATTTGCCAATTGTTGTTATAAACACAAACGGTCAGATTATTGTGGATGATGAAAAAATAACCGCTGATATGGGAGTAATTTATAATGGTGAAGGAATAAGGAATAATCTTACAGATCCTTATAATAATTATAATGGAAAAATTGGAATTGAAATTCGCGGCTCAACATCACAAATGTTTCCGAAAAAACAGTATGCTGTTGAAACGAGAGACGCTTTAGGTAATGATCTTGATGTTTCACTTCTGGGTTTTCCTGAAGAAAGTGATTGGATATTATTTGCTCCGTATAACGATAAAAGTTTAATGCGTGATGTCCTGGTTTATAAAATAGCAAGCAGTATGGGCAGATATGCCAGCCGTTCGAAGTTTTGTGAAGTGGTTTTAAATAACGAATATATTGGAGTATATGTTCTGCTTGAAAAAGTAAAGCGTGATGTGAATCGTGTAAATATAAAAAAGATGGAACCGACGGATATCTCCGGTGATGCAGTTACCGGCGGTTATATTATTAAGATTGATAAAACTGATGGAGAAAATAATGATGGCTGGTATTCAACATACCTTCCGTATCCGCAATCTTCATATTCTGTTTTCTATCAATATCATATCCCTAAACCTGATGAAATTGTTCTGCAGCAAAAAGATTATATACAAAATAAAATTTTTCAATTTGAAACAATGATGACAAACAGTATTAATATTTCAGATACTGCAACGGGTTATCCAAAATTTTTAAATACTGATTCTTTTGTTGATTTTTTACTTGTTAATGAATTGGCTAAAAATGTGGATGGCTATAGATTAAGTACTTATCTTTATAAAGATAGAGATAGTAGAAACACAAAAATAAATGCCGGTCCGGTTTGGGATTTTAATCTTGGTTTTGGAAATGCTGATTACTATGATGGGTGGGTTACAAACGGATGGCAGCTGCAGTATCTTACTGATTATCAGAATATCCCCTCAGGAGAACCATTTCTAACTCCTAATTGGTGGAGAAAATTATTTGATGATACAACATTCAGAAATAAAGTTTATGCACGCTGGCAAAATGTAAAAATTGATATACTTAGCAATCAAAAAATATTTAATTATATCGATTCACTTACTGTGCTTCTTGATGAATCAAAGACAAGAAATTTTGAAAAATGGCCAGTGCTTGGTGTTTGGGTCTGGCCAAATTATTTTGTTGGACAAACTTATGCACAGGAAATTATTTATTTAAAAACATGGATTTCGAATCGGTTAAATTGGATGAATAGTAATATGATAGGGGAGCCAACAAATGTTGAAGAAAATCATATGATAATACCTTCAGATTTTTCACTAGAACAGAATTATCCAAATCCATTTAATCCAATTACTAAAATTAGTTGGCAGTCACCTGTAAGCGGCTGGCAAACATTAAAGATTTATGACATTCTTGGAAATGAAGTTACAACACTTGTTAATGAAGAAAAACCCGCCGGAATTTATGAGGTAGAAATTAACCTATCATCTATAAAACATAATCCATCTTCAGGAGTTTACTTTTATAGATTACAGGTTGGTGATCCTTCAGCAAGCTCAGGACAGAGTTTTGTGCAGACAAGAAAAATGATACTTTTAAAATAGTAGCCTTAGTAGGTCTAAATTTTCTTGTAATAAGTTTTCCTTAAGCCATATTTAATCTACAATCATAAAGCAGAGTGGAACTAATTATGATTCCTAATCTCAGTACGATCGATTCAATAATAATCATCTCATATATCTTAATTGTGCTTTTCATCGGCTTCTACTTCCGTAAAAGGAGTAAAAGCACCGAAGAATATTTTCTTGCTGGCAGAAGTATTGGATGGATTGCAATTGGTGCTTCTTTATTTGCTACTAATATCTCCAGTGAACATTTTATTGGGCTAGCTGGAACTGGATCAAAATCAGGTTTGGCTGTCGGACATTTTGAATGGCTTGCTTGTTTAATGCTATTACTTCTTGGCTGGGTGTTTACACCGTTCTATTTAAAATCTGGTGTGTTTACTATGCCTGAGTTTGTTGAGAAAAGATACAACTCAGCATCTCGGTACTATCTTAGCTTTATCTCAATAATTGGTTATGTTTTAACTAAAATTTCTATCGCATTATATGCTGGAGGAATTTTACTTAATGCTGTTGTTGGATGGGATATGGTTACTGCTGCAGTTGTTATCGTTTTAATAACCGGAATTTATACGGTTATGGGCGGACTCTCGGCAGTTATTTATACCGACCTCGTTCAAACCGTAATCTTAATCGGAGGTTCGATTGCCCTTACTTTAATCGGACTGGATAAAGCTGGCGGGTGGAATAATCTTGTTGCAAATACCCCAGTTGATTTCTGGAGCATGTTTAAACCACTGAGCGATCCAGATTTTCCCTGGACAGGAATCATTTTTGGTGCTCCAATAATTGGAATCTGGTATTGGTGTACAGATCAATATATTGTACAACGCGTGCTTAGTGCAAAAAATTTATCCAACGCACAAAGCGGTACTATATTAGCAGGTTTTCTAAAAATCCTACCGGTTTTTATTCTTATTCTTCCCGGCATAATTGCATTCTATATTTCTGATGGTACTGTAAGTGGCGATAGAACTTATGCATGGCTCGTTGCAAATCTGCTTCCATCTGGTTTAAAAGGTTTGGTAGTAGCAGGGTTATTAGCTGCGTTAATGTCCTCGCTAAGCGCAATGTTCAATTCAACTTCAACTCTGCTAACCATTGATATCTACAAAAAAATAAAACCTGATGCTGATGAAAAATCTACAGTAGCTTTTGGAAGAATTGCAACAGGTGTAATGGTTTTGTTAGGATTATTGTGGATTCCATTCATCGGGATTTTAAGCGATGATAGAATGTATGTCTATTTACAAAGTGTTCAAGCATATATCTCTCCGCCAATTGCTGCAATATTTTTATTCGGTATTTTTTGGAAGCGAGTAAATGGAAAAGGCGCTTTGGCATCTTTAATTACTGGTTTAGTTTTAGGTTCATTTAGATTGATAATTGAAATCCAAAATAAAATTGATCCTTTATCAAATTCATTTTTACAAAGTATAGCATCCATAAACTTTCTTCACTTTGCAATATTTTTGTTTATTGTTTCTTCAGCCGTTTTAGTTCTTGTTAGTCTTTCAACCACAAAACCCACTCCTGATAAACTTGAAGGAATGATCTATTCAAGAAATAATTCTCCTATAAAAGATAAATGGCAAAGTATAAATATTGGATTTTCAATTCTATTACTAATCGTTCTGCTAGCACTTTGGTGGATATTTAGGTAGTAATCCTCAGAATGGATAGAAAAAATCCCTCAAAAGAGGGATTTTTTGTGGGCGTTCACGGATTTGAACCGCGGACCCTCTGCTTGTAAGGCAGATGCTCTAAACCAACTGAGCTAAACGCCCAAATATCTAATGAACTATTTGTTTATAATTTGGTGGACAAATATGTGGTTTTTCTAAAATAAAACCAAACTCATTTATAAGAATCTTGAGCGAGCGACGGGGATCGAACCCGCGACATCCAGCTTGGGAAGCTGACACTCTACCAACTGAGTTACGCTCGCAATCAACTTGAAATTGCAATGTAAAACTATGGTAATTTAAAATTTTTGTCAATCTTATTGTGCCAAAGCAAGTTGTTCTAATCCACGACTGCTAAAATCTCTAGTTCTTTGTACGTTAATTATCATACTAGCCATTGCATTGTCCAAAGACTCATATAATTCAAACTTTTCAATTGTTCCAGTAAGGTTTAACATTGATTTTGAAAACATTCCTGGTTTAACAATTTTTATTGAACCACCAAGTCGCATTAATTGTTTCAGAGTTACAACAAGGACACCTATAAATGCTGGATCTAACGAGTTACAGTTGCTCAAATCAACTACAATTGTTTTGTATCCAAGTTCTATATCCATTTCAAGATGTTTTTTAAACCTTAGAGCCTCGGAAATTGTTGCCTGACTAAGATTGACTCTCTCAATTATAAAACCATTAGCAATTTGTCTTTGAAACTCTTCCATATCCATTCTCAGATTTATTGGCTGTTAATTAGCCAATTAATATGCCACAGGTTTCGGTCGATTTTGGACTATAATGAAATGTTTTGGTGTTTCAGATTATTACATTAAACTAAAACATCCTCAATATGAGGATGTTTTGATACAAATTTATTAGTTATAGACTAATTTTTAAAAGCTTGTTCAACAAGATTAACTTGCTGCTGGTTTGATAACTTACCAGAACCAACTGCTGGGCTCGCACCTTCAGGACGACTTACACAAATTAATTTTTGTTTACTGGTTAAAATTTCATTTATCCTGCCGTGTAGAAAGTTCCAAGCACCCATATTCTTAGGTTCTTCCTGTAACCAAATAATATTTATTGCTTTCGTATATGATTCTAAAATCTTAACTAACCTTTCTTTATTAAAAGGATAGAACTGTTCAATTCTTACAATTGCAGTATCTTGGATTTTATTCTTTATCCGATACTTGATTAAATCATAGTAAACTTTTCCGCTTGTTAGAATAATTTTAGTAACATCGTATTTATTCTGAATCATTTCATCATCAAGTATCTCTTCAAATTTACCAATGATAAAATTTTCTTTTGGTGATTTTGCCTCTGGTAATCTTAACATACTTTTGGGTGTCATTATCACCAATGGTTTTTTATCAGATTGTTTTATTTGTCTTCTTAAGATGTGAAAATATTGAGAAGGAGTCGTAATGTTGCAAACCTGCATATTGTCTTCCGCACATAAAATTAAAAATCTTTCTAATCGTGCACTGGAGTGTTCAGGTCCCTGTCCTTCGTATCCGTGAGGTAAAAGCATTACAACACCATTTGGCAATCCCCATTTTTCATATGATGCAACAATAAAATTATCAATTATAATCTGTGCACCATTTGCAAAATCACCAAACTGTGCTTCCCATAATACCAATGCAAGAGGATCTGCAGTGCTGTATCCGTATTCAAATCCCAAAACAGCAGCTTCTGATAATGAGCTATCTAAAGCTTCTAATGTTGCTTGATTTTCGGAAATATGATTTAATGGAAAATATTCTTTTCCGGTTTTGATATCTGTAAATGCTATATGTCTTTGACTGAATGTTCCCCGCACACTATCTTGTCCGCTTAACCTAACAGGTGTTCCCTCAAGCAATAAACTGCCGAATGCGATTGACTCTGCTAAAGCCCAATCTGCTGCTTCTGATCCATCAATAAGTTTTTTTCTTTTCTCTAAAAACTTTTCAAGTTTTGGATGACCATTAAATTCTTCTGGTAGCGTGGACAAAGAACTAACAATATCGCTTAAAGTTTCTTCAGTAATGGCAGTTTTTTCTTCTTTCAGATGTGATTGAAGTTCACTTTTTGAAACTGCTAGGGGTGCTTCATTAATAAATGCAGCACTCTTACGTTTAATAGAATCAAATGCAATTCCTAATTCATCATTAAATGATGTATGCATTTGCGATACTTCATCAATTGTCAATATCCCATCATTAACTAATTTTTGTTCGTACAATTTTTTAACAGATGGATGAGATTTTATTTTATCATAAAGCAGCGGCTGAGTAAATCCTGGCTCATCACCTTCATTGTGTCCGTGTCGTCTGTATCCAAATAAATCTATAACAACATCTTTTTTGAAGATAAGTTTATACTCAAATGCTATTTGTGTAACCCAAAGCGCTGCTTCAGGGTCGTCACCATTCACGTGGAAAATTGGGGCCTGAATCATCTTTGCGACATCAGTTGCATAAGTTGTTGAGCGTGAATCTTCTGGTGTAGTAGTAAATCCGATTTGATTATTTACAATTATATGAATTGTTCCGCCTGTCCTGTAACCACTCAGTTGTGATAGGTTTAATGTTTCTGCAACAACACCTTGACCGGCAAAAGCAGCATCACCATGAATTAATATAGGCATAACTTTTTGATGTGCTTTACTGTCACCAAGTCTTGTTTGTTTTGCTCTAACAATTCCTTCAACTACAGGATCAACCCATTCAAGATGACTTGGATTTGATGCAACAGAGATGGTTACTGTTTTACCATTTGCAGTTGGATATTTTCCGGTTGCACCAAGATGATATTTAACATCGCCGGAGCCCTGAATTGTGTTGGGATCTTTAATATCTTCAAACTCACTAAAAATAGATTCATAAGATTTACCTATGATATTTGTAAGTACATTTAATCTTCCTCTATGAGACATACCAAGAACAATTTCATCAATACCATGCTCTGATGCTTGATTAAGTATTTTATCCATTACAGGAATTAATGTTTCAGAACCTTCGAGTGAAAACCTTTTGTGCCCTATAAATTTAGTATGAACAAAATTTTCAAATAATTCTGCTTTTATCAGTTTATTAAGAATATTCTTCTTTACATCATCGTTGTATTTTGGAGAGTTTTGTAATGGTTCCATTTTACTTTGCAGCCAAACTTTTTCGGCTGGATTCTGAATGTGCATGTATTCTACACCAATTTTCTCACAGTAAGTTTTTTGCAGAATATTAATTACTTCTCTTAAAGTTGCAGTTTTAAGTGCACCAAATCCGCCCGTCACAAAATGTCTGTCCAAATCCCAAACAGTAAGATTAAATGATGACGGATCGAGTTCGGGATGATAAACTGAACGTGTTCCTAAGGGATCAAGATCAGCTAAAAGATGACCACGAACTCTGTACATATTAATTAGCTGTAAAACTTTTGCCTGTTTAATAATCTCATCAGTACTAATTGCATTATCAAATCCGCCTGGTTGATAATCTGACTCCCATTGCATCGGTCGCGAAGGAATTTTTAATGAACTGAAAATTTCTTCATAAAAACCATCTTTACCTAAAAGTAATTCATTAATCTCACGTAAGAACATTCCAGATTCTGCACCCTGAATTATTCTATGATCATAAGTGCTTGTTATGTTCATAACCTTGCTAATTCCAAGGGATGAAATTGTTGCTGATGACATTGCCTGATACTCAGCATTATATTGAATTGCTCCCGTTGCAATAATAGCACCTTGCCCAATCATCAAACGGGGGATTGAGGAAACTGTACCGATTGTTCCTGGATTAGTAAGTGTTACGGTTGTTCCTAAAAACTCTGCAGGATCAATAGTTCCTTTTCTTGATCGAACAACAATATCTTCATAAGTTTTCCAGAACTCTTTAAAATTTAATTTATTTGCGGCTTTAATATTGGGAACAAGTAGCGAACGAGTTCCATCTTTTCGTTCAATGTCAATCGCCAAACCAAGATTAATATTTTTACGTATAATAATATTCGGTTTACCATCTATAATTGTGTATCCATTATTCATAGATGGAATTTTAGAAATACCTTTAAGAATTGCCCAGCTTATCAAATGTGTAAAGGAAATCTTACCTTCATTCTTTCTCTGTAAATGCTGGTTTATGATAATCCTGTTTTCTTCAAGTAGTTTTACTGCTATTGTTCTTTGAGAAGTTGCAACAGGTATTGTTAAGCTTGAATTCATATTATCAAGAATTCGCTGAGCACTGCCGGCTATTACTTTTACATCATCTTCATCACTTGGCTTAGGCATTTCTATATTTTTAGGAATTGTTAAAAATCCAACGCTTTCATTTTCTTTTGAAACATTCGGTTTATTCTTATTCTCAACATTTCCAAAAAAGTTTTTCCATTGATCGGAAACTTCATCAGGTTTTTGTTCATATTGTTTGTAGAGCGATTCAACAAACCAGGTGTTCGCTCCAAATTTTTCTAATTCTTCTTTTTGCTTTTTTGTTAATTTTTCGGGTTTCATTTTTGTTTACAAATTCTATTAAGTTTATTTTTCAATCAGATAGTTATTCAACTATACGATTTTGTGTTTCTAATTCAAACGGATTTAGTTCTGAAAATATAAGACTTTATTATAAAAAATCTATGCAAGAAAACAGTGAATTAAAAAATTTGCGTCTCAATTATGAACGCGATCAACTACTTGAATCAAATATTGCTAGTAATCCATTCATTCAATTTAAGTTTTGGTTTGATTTAGTGCTAAAGGCTAATATTACAGAGCCAAATGCTATGACAATTGCAACCGCCACTAAGAACGGTATTCCATCTGCAAGGATGGTATTGCTTAAAGGTTTTGATGAAACCGGATTTACATTCTTTACAAACTATGAAAGCAGAAAAGGGAAAGACCTTTTAGATAATCCTTTTGCATCCTTGCTTTTTTGGTGGCGTGAGTTTGAAAGACAGGTTAGAATAGAAGGAAAGATTGAAAAGATCAGCAGAGAAGAGTCGGAAGAATATTTTAATCTGCGACCTCTAAAGAGCAGATATGGAGCTTTAGCATCAAACCAAAGTGAAGTTGTTGAGAATAGAGAAGTATTGGAAAAAAGATTTACTGATCTAGAAAAACAATTTGGTGATAATCCGCCAACTCCGGAAAATTGGGGCGGATATAAATTGATTCCAAATAGATTTGAATTTTGGCAAGGTAGACGGGATAGATTACACG
>CALLZX010000064.1 GCA_937858935.1 uncultured Ignavibacteriales bacterium
GAGTTCCACCATCTTCCCGTGCTTCAATATTATTAACGAACTTATGTTTTCCCCAGGGATTAGTCCAATCAACAGTACCACCACCCGGTAAATCTGGAACGCGGTTGTGATAAAGTTTAGAATCAAAAACTAAAACACCCGGAGTTCCGGGTCCGCCTAAAAATTTGTGCGGAGAGAAAAATATTGCATCAAGTTTTGCTTCAGGAACAGCAGGATGCATATCAATTTTAACATAAGGTGCTGAGCAAGCAAAATCAATAAATGAATAACCATCATACTCATGAATCAATTTTGATAGTTCATAATAATTCGGTTCAATACCTGTTACATTTGAAGCCGCTGTAAATGCTCCAATTTTTAATTTTCTGTTTTTATACTTTTCTAATTTTTCTTTAAAGTCGCTGATATCAACCAATCCATCTTCATTTGGATTTATTACTACAACATCTGCAATTGTTTCTAACCAGGTAGTTTGATTTGAATGATGTTCCATATGAGTTATAAAGACTACAGGTTTAAGTTCTTCAGGAAGTTTAATAAAATCTGCAAGTTGTTCTGGAATTTTTAATCCAAGCAACCTCTGAAATTTACAAACCACAGTCGTCATCCCGGAGCCAGTTGTTATGATAACATCATCTTTACCTGCATTAACGTGATCTTTAATAATTTTGTGTGCTTCGTGATATGCTAAAGTCATTGTAGTACCGGTAACACTCGCCTCAGAATGCGTGTTACCAACCATTGGACCGAATGTTTCGCAAAGTTTTTCCTCAATGGGTTTGTATAACCTTCCGCTTGCTATCCAATCTGCATATATTAATTTTTGCTCACCAAATGGTGTTACAAAAGTTGCATCATTTCCGATAATATTTTTACGAAATTGTGAAAAATAATTTTCCAGTTCACTCATAAGAAACCTTATTCATAATTAACTGAAATATAATAATTTCAGACGAGGGAATCATTGAATTTTTTCGTTTATTCATTTTCATTAAATTGAGTTAAAATTATATTAGAATAAAATAGATGCATATTTTTACAAATTTATTATTGATTGTAATCCTGATACTAAATCCGAGTATAAGTGCTCAAAATAATCTTTATCAATTTTATGATGTTGATAGAGTTATAAATAAAGCTATCGAAGATAAATCTTTTCCTGGAGCAGTAGTTTTAGTTTGGAAGAATGGAAAAACCATTTACGAAAAAGCATTTGGAAATTATACTTATGATAAATCATCACCAAATGTAAAAACCAGCCCTCTTTATGATCTTGCATCATTAACAAAAGTAGTTGCAACAACAACTGCAGCAATGATTTGTTATGACAGAAAATGGTTTTCACTTGATGATAAAGTGATAAAATATCTTCCTGAGTTTGGTTTTAACGGTAAAGAAAATATTACGATCAAAAACCTGCTTTTACATAATACGGGTTTGCCAGCCTGGAAAAAATTTTTTGGAAGAAATCTCAAATCTGATGACGTAATAAAAGAGATTTATTCATCAGAACTTGAATACAAAACCGGGGCAAAAACAGTTTACTCTGATTTAGGAATCATTACACTCGGTAAAATAATTGAAAAAGTATCCGGAAAAAGTTTAGATATTTTTTGTAAAGATGAAATCTTTACTCCTCTAGATATGAATGCAACTTTTTTCAATCCAAAGGATTCAATTAAAAAACTTTGTGCACCAACTGAAACGGATAACTACTGGCGAATGAAAACACTTCAAGGTGAAGTTCATGATGAAACTTCAGCTATGCTAGGTGGAGTTGCAGGACATGCCGGATTATTTTCTACAGCAGAAGATATCGGAAAACTAATTTCTGTTTTGATGAATAAAGGCAAATACAATAATGAACAATTTATTAAACAAAGCACCGTTGAATTGTTTATCAAAAGATATTCTGAGGAAAGCACACGTGCGCTTGGCTGGGATACAAAATCGGATTCGGGTTCATCATCAGGTAAATATTTTTCAAAAAACTCTTTTGGCCATACCGGTTATACGGGTACCTGTTTCTGGATCGA
>CALLZX010000065.1 GCA_937858935.1 uncultured Ignavibacteriales bacterium
ACGCTTTATCAACATTTTGCAGATTGCAAAACTCCTTGTATGTAATTGCCTTTTGTGTATAGCATCCCACGAATTGGATAAGAAGAGCATTTATTAAAACAGCTGAAATATATCGTTTCATTTTTCTGTCTTTCAAATTTCTACCTTAAACCTAAAAAGAACGGTTTATGAAGTTGTCATAGAATTGTAAAATGTGTTTAGTTCTATTTATCTTCATCACAGCTAAAGCTGGCTATTACACTGTTTATCAAATCAAAATCATACGGATAAAACATACTGTATCCATATTCTTCAATTACAAATACATAAAACCTTCCGCTTTGTTCAAAATCCCGCGGCGTATAAACGTAAAGCTGTCCTGCGCCGCTAAAACAATTATATCCGGAACCAGGCAGCAGACTGCAGGACAATTCATATATCATTCTATACAGAACTCTATCATTTATTATAAGGCTGTCTTTTCCTAAAAGTTCGGGCTCGCCATAGTCGGTTTTTTCATAATCGCTTTGCATAATTGCAAATTCATTATCCATAAAATCACTTGCAAAATCTTTTCTGCTTGCAGATTTAACTTTAGCAGTAACACCGTTACGAAAAATATTTATAAAAGTATCGCGCCTGTTTTTTGATGAAAACACTTGAAATAATTCCCCGCTTTGTTTGTGAAACATTATAACCTGTTTAGTTTTATTCGCTTCAAACTCCCAATCGTCACCCAGCGGTGAGTTTACAGAATAGTTTCTCATTTCAATTCTTTTTTCTGATTCAATGGTTGATAGACTTGAACCGGTGCCGCAGGAATAGAAAAGAAAAATCTGCAAAGCACTTACAATTATGATAATGTGTTTTTTCATTTTACACCTCTTAAAAAATCTCACTGGAAGTGTATAATTAAATCAGGATTGAGTTGTCATAGAATTGTAAAAACGGTGCAGCATATGTGTTTTAGTAATGAAAGGGATTCGGCAATGGAGGCAAATCCAGCGTTCCTTCTGATTCAGTGGTTATTGCTATTAACACCAGGATTAAAACTACTCCCAATGAGAACAATATCGTTTTCCCGGTATCCATTTTATTTGCAATTACTTTATCGATCGTGCTATAATATATAGTTGCAGTATCTTTTTTGATAAATGGATTGGCCGAACCAGAATTTTGATTATAGGTTATTAGATTAATGGCTGTTATTGAATCTGATTTAATATTCCATTCGCTAACAAAATAACTGCCGGCATTTTCTATTATCTCTTCAGAGGTGCAGTTTTTTTTCATAAAATATTTTGTTGAATCGGTTGTGATAATTATTAATTCATTTTCTTCAGATGTTAATTCGGGCAGGGTAATTTGCTGCATAGAATAACAGCCAAACAGCTGTAGTAAGAAGCAAGGAATTAAAACTGCGGCGATATATCTTTTCATTTTATGCCTCTTATAAACAATTAGTTCAAAATCTCTGGCCTTCAAATAATTTCATTCCCGATAAATCCAGCTTAAAAGTAGATAAGGCAATTAAATATGCAATTAGTGCAGCGGCTGTAATAATTCCAATTACCAAAAGTGTAGTTTGCGCTCCATCTACTTCCGCAATGCTTATACTTCTTATTTCGTTTTTATTGTATGTCAGTGTATCAATATTGATTGATGGCTTTTTGTTAGGCTCCTTTGTAACCGCTTTTCTTTGCAGTATTAATTTATCAAATGTAGTATCTGCATTGATACAGTAATTAACATCAGGATGCATAACTATTTCCTGATCGATTGCTGTTTTATAACCAAACACAAACGTTGATGAGTCATTGATAATTACAGAAATATTTTGATTCTTAGATGAAATAAGCTCACCATAAGTAATTTCTCTTTGCCCATAGCAGCCATAAAGCTGTAACATTAAGCAAGGAATTAAAATTGCAGAAATATATCTTTTCATTTTACACCTCTTAAAAAATCTCTAAGGAATTGTAAGATAAAAACTGAGTTGAGTTGTCATAGA
>CALLZX010000066.1 GCA_937858935.1 uncultured Ignavibacteriales bacterium
TCAGCATCATAAAGTTTTTCATTAACTATCACGGACATCCACGCCAATAAAAGAGCTATATCTGTTCCCGGTTTTATCGGTAAATAATATTTTGCTTTACTTGCTGCCACAGAAAATCGTGGGTCAACAACAATTATTGAGGCGTGATTTTCCACAGCTTTAGAAAACTCCTGTACCTGGGTATTATGCATATTTTCACCAAGATGTGATCCGATCAGAACAATGCATTTTGCATTTTCAATGTCAGTTCTTTCCGGTGAACCTACTACATCGCCAAATGTAAGTTCAAATCCTACTTCTCTCGGGCCGCGGCATTGAGCAAAACTTGGGGCAGTTTCGTTTGGAGATCCATAAGCTCTTATCATATGTTTAAAAAAGGTACCGCCAATTCCGTGTGAAAATAAAGCAACTGATTCTGGTCCATATTCAGTTTTTATTTTATTCATCTTTTGTGTGATATAATCAAAGGCTTCATCCCAGGTTACTTCTACCCACTTTTCTTCGCCGCGTTTACTTTTTCTTATCAGCGGTGATTTTAGTCTTTCTTTATCATAATGTGCTCCAACTCCGCCGGTACCTCTTGGACATAATCTACCATTACTTAAAGGATCTTTTGGGTTACCCTCAACTTTCCATAGTTCGCCATCTTTTACATAAGCTAACAAACCACATTTCCAGAAACATAAATCACAGTAGCTCGGAACTATTTCCAATCCTTTTTTCTTTGAAAAACTTTCTGCAGCATTGACAATTGTTTTTGCTGATCCAGCTAGAGCTGCTGCAGTTACAACTGTAGCTCCTGATATCTTTAAAAATTTTCTTCTTGATAATGAATTCATTATAAGCTCGTTAATTTATTTCTTATAAAGTTTTTTATACTTCCGCATTCCCCATATTCCTGATACACTAAACAATTTCTACAATCCTTAGTTGCACAAATAGTATCATCACCTTTTACAGCCCAGCAAGGTCCGCTATGTCTTAGAAAAGCACTGCATTTACTTCTGTCTTCTTTACTACAATTCAAAACTTCCCAGCAAGGCATCATTGCATAAATAGTTTTGATTCCGTTAATACTGATCTTAGAATCATTTATAGCAGATCGAATACAATTAATCCTGTCAATATCATTTCTGGAATACAATCGATGATTTGAGGATTTTTTGAAAGGAAGTATAAGATCTTCTTTTTCATACATTCTAAGTGTATGAACTGAGATGTTTAAAAGCTTTGCAGCGGTTCTAATCGGATAAACTGGTTTGTCGTTTGAGCTTTCGTTCAGCATTTACAATACAGCAATTAAATATTGATATTTATAAATACCAACTTTATTGCCATAACAAAAGTGTGAATTTACACCGATTTCAAGGTATCATATTTTTAATTTTTCATTTGTTAGAGAAGAACTGATTATGTTTCCAAATTATTAGAAATGTTAGAGTGATTTGAAATATGAACTTTAATGATATTTAAAACTATTTAATAATTTATCGCTATCAACTAATAAGAAGGCACCACACATTTCTTTGAAAGATTTTCAAGTACTTTTTCAAAATCTACAAGACTATTTTTCATCACATCAGATTTTTCATCGTGACAGGTTAAGCAACTACCAACAAGCAGAATTCTCTTTTGTTCTTCAACAGTAAAAGGCCGCGTGTAAGTTCTTGTTGTTGAAGTTTCATTTCTTGTTTTTAAAAAACCAATCCAGGCATCTTTAGGTAAATTGTCTTCTTTATGATTTGAAAATTCTGGTTCAAAACTCCAGAAACCGGTTTTATTAATAGAATTGTGTTCAGCGCTAACACTATAATTTGTCATTCCCGTGGAAACGGGAATCTGGTTTGTTCTGTTTTTTTTGGATTCCCACTTTCGTGGGAATGACATTCCATTCAAATTCGAATAAATTTTATTATTTGTAATATAACTCAACTTTCCTTTACCATACCCTAATGTTTGCGGATTATTGTGACACGATTTACAGCTTCTTCCCTGTTTATTTATTGTGTGAGAAAATGTTGGAGCGAATAATCGTTTAAATATTTTCTTTCGCGGATCCTTAAATTTATCAATTGTTAAAATCATTCCGGGAATAAAAGTATCCACATATTCATTTCCTGTCTTATCTTTTCTAATACCAAGTACCGGGTAATCAACATAAAAATCACTGGGAATTTCGTTCCAGCTCCCAGTAATATCTTTATTTGCAAGCAAATCGTAACCTTCTAAATTAGGATCATACTCTGTATGGCAGCCAACGCAATGAGTAACCCACTCTGTATGACAGCTCTGACAATTCAATCGTTGATGAGCTTTACCTTCTACGCAAATTTGTTTTGGTGGATTTAATTTTAGTTTTTTGCTGGATGATTTTGTTATTAGATATTTTTCTAAACGGGATGTTACATAAGTATTTATTAAGGGAATATTTGATTTTACAGTTTTAAGAAATTCTGTGTTTTCAATTTTAGATTTTCTAAGATCAACTATTTTCTTCGATTCAAAATCAAGCTCATCATAACTGATAGAATTCAATTCATCTGAATGACAATCAATACATTGAACTTTTAATTGTTCATCCATATGCTGATAAACATTTCCATCACCCATTATTTCCATCGAAACGTGGCA
>CALLZX010000067.1 GCA_937858935.1 uncultured Ignavibacteriales bacterium
TTTTAAGATCTAGATTTGTTCCTGAAATTTTTTCAAGTGCTGATGCCAATCCATCTGGATATCTAGTTAATCTAACAGCAGAAGCATCAGCCAGGTATTCTCTTTTTCTTGAGATAGCAAAGAAAAGAAGCTGAGCCATTATCGGACCGAGAATAGCCAATGCAATTGCAAGTACCATAATAATTATTTGTGCTTGCCCGCCTTTATCTGATGATTTAGATTTGTATCTGGAACCGCCGCCAAACCACAAACTTCTCGTAAATACTTCTGCCATTAAAGTAATAGCGCCAAGCATCATGCCCGCAAATGTCATAACTAAAACATCACGATTTATTATATGTGACATTTCATGAGCAACAACACCTTGAAGTTCATCACGATTTAAAGTTCCCAATAACCCGGCAGTAACTGCAATAGCAGAATTTTCAGGTTTGATTCCAGTTGCAAAAGCGTTTGGTGCAGCATCAGCAATAATATAAATCTTGGGTTGATGAGGCAGGTTTGCAGCAATTCTCATTTCTTCAACAACATTATACAATTGAGGATGTACATCTTTTGTAACTTCTTTTGCACCGCTAACAGCAAGCAGAATTTTACTTCCAGCAAAGTAACTTACCATTGACAAAATTCCCCAGAGTATCAACGCAAAGAAAATACCAAGAAAGCCTCCGCTTTCAGGTTCATAGAAACTACCAAAAGTAAAACCTATCAGGATGAGAAGTAATCCCATCCCGATAAAGATAAATATTGATTTTCTTCTGTTGGCTTGTATCAGTTCCCACATCATAAAGAAAAATATCCTGTATTAAGAAAAACTAACTTTAGGAACTGCTTTTTCTGTCTTGTCTTCGATCTCAAAGAATTCTTCTTCTTTAAAGCTGAACATTCCTGCAACTATGTTTGATGGAAACATCTGAATTTTATTATTAAAAAATAATACCTGATCATTATAAGCCTGGCGTGCAAAAGAAATTTTATTTTCTGTTGATGTTAATTCTTCCTGCAATGCAAGAAAATTTTGGTTTGCTTTTAAGTCTGGATAATTTTCAACCTGCACACGCAACTGACCAAGAGCACCGCTCAACAAACCTTCGGCAGCTGCTTTTTCACCAACTGTTCCGGCATCCATTGCCTGACTACGGTACTTAGTAATGTTTTCCATTACTTGTCGTTCGTGAGTCATATAACCTTTTACGGTTTCGATAAGATTAGGAATTAGATCGTGTCTTCTTTTTAACTGCACATCAATTTGTGACCATGCATTTTTAACACGGTTTCTTAAACCAACTAATGAGTTGTAAATCGATACGAAGAAAAAACCTATGACTACAACTATTACAATGAAAACTATGAAGAAAGTCATTATGCCTCCTTTAATAAATAAGTATAAGAATTCGTTTTATGAAAAATATAGATTTAGTTATTCCCCGAACAATTCTTTTAACATATGAATAATTCTGCTGTTCTGCTCTTCAGCAGATATTAATATTGATTTCAATTCACCACTATCAAACCAAACACCATGTTCATCAGTACATTTATCTATTACTATTCCAGTGTTTTCAAACTCAACTTTATCCATTTTCTTTTTACAG
>CALLZX010000068.1 GCA_937858935.1 uncultured Ignavibacteriales bacterium
CAGAAAAAGGACTGGAGAAGATTACAAATCTTGTTGATAAAGTTAACGATGAGATAAAGAAAAATAATTCTGGAGTTAAAACTGAGTTTGATTTTAAATCTTTTTATCAGCGATTTGAAGAAGCGATGGATGAAGATTTTAACACATCGCAAGCAGTTGCCGTTATTTTTGATTTTGTAAAAGAAATTAACCGAATAATTGCTTCATCAGAAAGTGTTGATGTTAATTTTTATAATGATGTAAAAACATTTTTAACTAAAACCGCAAAAAATGTTCTTGGCATTGTGGATTTTAACAAAACCACTGCCGGCGATGATAAACTTGTAAATGATCTTATAGAACTTATTATCACACTTAGAACAGAAGCAAAGCAAAATAAAAACTACCAGCTTTCGGATACGATTCGTGATAGACTAAATGAACTTGGTGTTGTTTTGCAGGACAGTAAAGAAGGTACGAGTTATAAGATTGGAAAATAGATAATAAATTGCAGTCCACTTTATGTTCTTAAGGTATAAGAATTAAAATTCTATAAAGTGTTCTATATGAAATATTTCGACTTATGTTTATCGTTATTTCTTGTTTCTATAATTTTCATTTCCTCGTGCAGTGAAGATGAAATTATCAATGTTCCGGAAGTTCCTAAATGGGAATTACAATACAGCGCTTCTGAGCATTTAATCAGTGTCTGTTTTACTGACACAAATAATGGGATTGCTGTCGGGTATTATGGTGCAATTATAAAAACAGATGATGGTGGTCTAACATGGAAAGCTCAAAATAGTGGGACAGATTTATCTTTAAATGATGTATTTTTCTCTGATGCAAACAATGGATGGATTGCTGGCGGAACTTCTACATCTTATAATAGCATTATTCTTCATACGACAGATGGAGGAACCACCTGGACTCAACAATGGACTGGAAATAGGAGTGTTCTTTATAGTGTTTCATTCATTGATAATAATGTCGGTATGGCCGTTGGCTATAGAAATACAACTGGTTTTGATTTTGAAGGTTTTTTACTCAAAACTACGAATGGTGGGCAAGATTGGGAATTTCAATTTAGTAGTACAATGCGAATTTTTACAGGTGTCTCTCTCTCTGATATTAATATTGCTAATGTTGTTGATGTAGGTAGTGGTGCCTTCAGAACAACAAATGGAGGTGTGACATGGAATCAACAAAATATTGGAATAACAAGCCCACTCTGGTCGGTTAATTATACAGATAATGACAACGGTACAATAGTCGGTGAATTTGGTGAAATTATTAGGACTACCAACGGAGGAACGAATTGGGTTAAACAGTCGAGTGGCATTACTGAAAGATTATTGGATGTTTCTTTTATTGATAGTAGTAACGGTATCGCGGTTGGTTACCAAGGGACGATACTTAGAACAACTAATGCTGGCGTTACGTGGGTGAACCAATCACTTCAATCTTATGAACCATTTAATGGTGTCTCCTTCGTTGATACAAAAAACGCATGGATAGTGGGTGCAAATGGTTCTATAATTAAAACAAAACATTGAAAATTAAAATATCGCAAAAGTAATTATTAATTGCGATTTTGGTTATAATTGAATATGTTAAACTAACTTCAAGTACTCGTAGTTTTAACCAAGTTACTGAGATTTAAATTTCATATGATGCCTACAAAACTCTTAACTATGATTGTTAAATGGCAAATTAATATTTTTTGATTGGGTTTAGTATAGTTGACAAGAATTTAAAAGTTGAGCAACAGTTAAAGAAAAATTACGTTAGGTATTTCTCATCAAAAATATTTCCTATCCCAAGAATAAGATTTGGATCCAAAGATTTTTTTAATGCTGCCATTTGGCGGATGTTAGCCTCACCGTACATCATTAAAAGATAATCGCGTTTAGCTTTGCCGATTCCGTGTTCAGCGGAAATCGTTCCGCCTAACCTAACTGCTTCATCACAAATTTGTTTATAAAGTTTTTTACCTTCGTTAAACTCAGCATCATTTTTTGGTAAAAAGTTTAAGTGAATATGCGAATTTCCGAAATGACCATAAGAAACAAAATCTATATTGCTTTGCCTTGCCCAGTTTTGCAAAGTAAAATAAAACTCGCGGAAAACTTTATCCGGAACAGCTACATCAGTCCCGAGTTTTCTAAAATTATTTCTTGCAACGTACTCGTTAACCTTCCAGGAAATTGCGTGACGGAAATCTTTAATCTTTTCTTTATCAGCATCACTAAAGGCAAACCAGGCGGTTTCTTCATTTACATTGTGAGTCTGCATCAAGATATTCCAGGCTTCAAGAATTGCATCGAAAGTATCGGAAGTTGATTCCTGCTCAAACCATATTGCTGCCTGTGCATTATCCGGAATAGCAGAAAAATCTTTTGCCAAAAACTTTAATGCGCGTTCATCAAAAAACTCTAATGCAAGAGCGTTGATGTTTTCGTTTATATTATTCTTTTTATCTTGATAAGAAGTATCTCTTGCTTCCTCAAGAAAGTCTAGTGCATTGGTTTCATCTTCAAAAAACAGCACGCAGGAAATTGTATCTTCAGGTTGGGGAAAAAGTTTAAGTTTAATTTTAGTAATAATGCCGAGTGTACCTTCAGAACCGATAAACATATCAATCACATCCATATCTTTTTTTACAAAATAACCCGAAGCATTTTTAACAGCAGGAAAAGTATAATCAGGAATTTGTAATGATATAGTTTTGCCTGATTGAGTAGTTAAAGATAAATTATAACCAACAGCTTTTTGTTTGCCGCGTTCAAGATCAATTACTTCACCATCTGGAAGTACGATTTGCAAGCCAATAACATAATCACGAGTTGGTCCATATTTAAAAGTCTTTGCACCGGAAGCATTTGTTGCAACTGTTCCGCCAATGTAACAATTAGTTTCAGTTGGATCAGGAGGATAAAAAAGATCTTGCTGCTTTATTTCTTTTTGAAAGTCTGAGAGCAAAACTGCGGGTTCGATTACAGCATAGAATTCAGTGGAGTTTATTTCAAGAATTTTATTCAGTTTATCTGTAGCAATCACAATTCCGTTTTGAGGAACACGCGCACCAGTTAAACCTGTACCATTGCCGGCAATTGTTATTTTAGTCTTACTTTTGTTTGCATCTTTAACTATAGAAATAATTTCTTCCACATTTTCAGGAAAGTAAACTGCCTCGCAATTTCCCTTAAAGTTAGAAGCATCAATAACAAAATTTTCAAATTCATCGGGATTAGTTTTTACTATCATTTAACTTTGAATCTTTCTCAGCAGTAATAAATATTCTTTTTGTGTTTCAAGTTCCGGTATTGTGCTATTTCTTTTAATACTATTTTCAATGCTCATCATTTTTAACAGCTCATCAATCGCATCAAACATATTAATATTCGGATAAGTTTCATCACGAAGATAATGAATTAGTTTTAATGTTCTGAAAGCATCAAACCAAAAATGTTTTTGCTTTTCAATTTCATTTGGATTGTTATTCTTTAACAAAACTTTATTTATAAAATTTCCGAAATCCTGTTGAGAAAGAAAATCTGATAATGCAGGATGAATATTTTTGGAAATCCTAATCAAATCACTTTGATTTGAAATCGAATTGTCATTAAAAACTTGCAGCCATGTCTTAAGTACAATAAAACTTTTAGGATCGTACAGTAAATATTCATCTTTAGTATTTGTTAAAAATCTATCTACACTTCTTCCGGTTCCAAAAGGTACTCGCCACGAGCCGCGTTTTGATGGATAAACATATGTTGATTTTAGTTCACCGATTGGATAAATCTTTGCAAGCTTTTCAAGAAAGTAAAAATCTTCCGCGGCTTTTCGTTTGTTCATTCCTTCAACTTTTACATAAGCTTCAGGAGTGCAAAGCATTGTTGAGCCGATTGTATGAAAAGCGTAATCTGATTTTGCAAAGTTTAATCCAAGCACATAGTAACGTAAAAATATTTCGTAACAGATGATTGCCTTTGTTTCTTCGTCATCACCCTTAATATTGTGAGCAAAATTTACAATAGCTGCTTCATAATTATTTCTGTTAAACTCCTGTGAAATTTTTGTAAGATAATATGGTTCAACATTACAATCGGCATCTGTGCATATCATAATCTTTTTATTGAGCGAATAATAATCAAATTTAGTAAGTGCCAAGTCCATCCCGATTTTACGTGCTAATCCAACACCGCCATTTTTATCATCCATTTCTTTACCATCACTGCATGCATCGATGAATGAAATGTTTACTCTGGAATTTATGTTTTTTAGATAATCAATAGTTTTTTGATTATCGTTTTTAACTTCTTCTGTTGATGAAACGGTATTATTCACAACTATTAGTAAAAGTGTGTTTAATAATTCCAGCTCATCATTTTGTTCTAAGGAATTAATTAAAACTGGAAGATGCTTTGATTCAGCTATAGAAGGTACAATAATTATTTTTTGAAAATATTTTGGATAATCATTTTCAATCTTCCAAATATCAGAAGTTCTTTTATTTATGTAAGCAGTTATTTTATCAGGAATTAGCATAAGTTATTATTTGTTTGTCATTCCCGTGAAAACGGGAATCCAATATTTAATAAAATAGATTCCCACTTTCGTGGGAATGACAAGAATCAAAAGTTTTCTTCAATTATTAGTTTTGCTTTTTTAAAATCCGGGCCTTCAATCCAATTTATTACAACACCTTCTTTTTCAATTTTTCTAAACCATGTCATTTGTCTTTTTGCAAAAGAATGAATTGCGGAGTTTAATTTTTGAAACATATCATTTTTATTTAACTCGCCGATAAGATACTGCGCAATGAACTTATACTCTAATCCAAAGAAAATCATCTTATCATAACTTACGCCTGAATCCATAAGAGTCTTAACTTCATCAATCATCCCTTCTTCATCTAATCTTTTTTTTAATCTAGCGGTAATTCTTTTTTTTATTTCATCGCGGGAAAGATTAATTCCAATAACCAAAGAGTCAATATTTTGAACTCCAGTCTTGTCTTGTTCGGTTTTGCTTACAGCAATAGCTTTTATAATTCTTCCTCTGTCATTCAAATCAGTTGTGTTGTGTAAGGATGGATTTAAGGATTTCAAAATACTTTTTAGTTCTTCATCGCTTTGAGAGGAGTGCTCTTCTTCTACAATTTTAAAATCAGCTTTATTAAGATTGTAGTTCTGTAGGATTGAACTTAAATACAATCCTGTTCCGCCAACTAAAAAGGGAAGTTTATTTTTACTTTTTATTTCATCAAAAGATTTATAAAAATTCTGCTGAAATGAAAAAAGATTAAACTCTTCAGTAGGATCAATAATATCGATCAAATGACAAGGGATCTGTCTGCCGTCAATGAAATATTCGGATAAATCTTTACCTGTGCCGATATTCATTCCACGGTAAACCTGGCGGGAATCTGCGGAAATTATCTCACCGTTAAAACAATCTGCAAGCTGCACCGCAAGTTTTGTTTTTCCAGTTGCTGTTGAACCAAGAATAGTAATTAGATTGAATTTCATTCCATAAAATTACTATGAAGAAACCGGAATTGAAATTAAATAACTTGTTCCCGATTCTGAGGATTGCAGATTAATAGACCCATTCAATGATTCAATATTAAACTTTGCAATTGCCAAACTTAATCCCAGAGTTTCTCCATTGCTATTTGTATAGCCAGGATCAAAAATCTTTTCCAGGAGATCATTTTTGTCAATTTTATTTCCATCGGCTATATGAAGAACTACTTTTGTATCCTCCACTAAACTGCTGAAATAAAGATTACCGCCATGTTTCATCATATCGCAGGCAAATCTTGCAATGTAATAACAGGCCACATAAAATTTTCTCGTATCAACTTTAATCTTTGCATCTTCTCCAAGTTTTTTAAATAGTTTTACATTTCTTGACTCAACATAATCTGAGAGTAAAGTTAAATTATTATCCATTACTTCATTAAAATCAACTAACTCTAATTTTGTTTTAGAGTTCTTTTCTGAAAAATCAATTGAGGACTGCAGCAGATCGATAACTGAATTTGCCTGAGATGAAAGCAGTGAAATAACTCTTTTAACTTCTTCCGGCAAATCAAATCTGGATAATATTGATGAATAATGCTTTATAGTTAATAATGGTGCTTTAACATCCAGCATTATAAAGTTTGATATCTGACTAAGTTCTGATTTTTTACCGATACTTGTTTTTGAACCAAAAGCTAAACTTTGCTGCAATATTTTTGAACACTGATTTGTATATTCTTTAACCTTTCTTTCCTCATCCTTGGTGAAAATAGTTTCATCAGAACCAATTTGGGCAATACCTAACAGATTATTTTTATCATCAACAAATGGAATAACAATAAGTGTTTCGCCAACAAAACCATTCGGGCGATCAATTTCCTGATTGTAATTAATATCGTTAAGAAAAGAAATTGCAAATTTTATTTCCTTCTGTTTTGCAGCTATTCCGGTTATACCATCTTTAATTGAAATCTTGCATTTATAAATAGATTCATTGGTCTGACAAATCTCTTCGAACATCTGTGAATCCTGAGAGAAAAGATAGATGGCGCCAATCTGAGAATTAGTTTTCTGTAAAAGATAGTCTAGAATATCCTTAGCTGTTTTATTAATATCATTTGAAGGTTGTGGCAAGGCTGGTTTTTTAGAATCGATGCCGGAGCCAAGTTTGTCTTCGAAAATCTTTGCCGGAGTTGAAGCAGAGAAATTACTTTTAACCGTTTCTGATTTACCAGAAAACTCTTCCAACGATCCTTCGGAAATTACCCAGTTGGTCATGTCATCCGGATCATCAATCATATTGCTTTTTAAGGATTTGTTATCGTTCTCTAAATATTTTTGCTGGATAAACGCATCAAGGTCTGGTTCCTGCTCATAAGGTTTTATTTCAATATTATCCAGATCAATCGAGGTTTCATATTTTGGTTTAATATCAACAAGATTAATGCTTTCAACTTGTAAAGTACCAGTCTGCAAATTCAACTCAGGAATTTTATCAACTGATTCCAGTTCTGCCGGTACAATCTTGTTTTCAATAACTTCTTGTTTGCTCTCGTTAAGCAGATTACCGCTAAGTAAAGATGAATCATTTAGAAGTTTGCTTACTAAACTCTCATCAATTTTGTAAATTAAACAATCGCTGTTGGCTAAAGCGGATGAACTTCTTTGTTCTTTTTGCATAACCTCAGTTTCTCCAAAAAATTCATTCGGAGATTTGAAAAATAAACGTTTGATGGAATTTAATTTAACTTTTACTTCGCCATTAATTAGTAAGTAAACAAAATTAGAAGGCTGGCCAGAGGAATAGATCAAATCACCTTCTTTAAATTCTAAGAAATTTTTTGTATCAAACGGAATATTTAGCGAGGCAAAGTCTAAACCTTTGAATAAGTCATTTGACTTTACGGCCTCAATAGATTTGTTTGAATTCATAGCAAAACCTGAAATAATTAGTAATTGAAATTATCTATGCAAATATTGTGCAACAATCAAACAATAAAAAACAAGCAAAATTCAAAATATTTACCTATCTAAATAATATTTGGTATTTTTGTCCACTTAAAGAATCCACATTTTACATAGAGCATCTTACAGATGGAAGAATCAAACTTAGTAGAACTTGCAAAATCGGGTGATAGACAGGCACTTGCTCAGTTAGTAAAAAATAATGAGCAAACGGTCTATAATTTTTCATATAAGATTTGCAGGGATAGGGACAAAGCAGAACATATAATGCAGGAAACTTTTTTCAGTATGATAAAAAGTCTGCATCAATTTGATGGAAACTCTAAAATATCTACCTGGTTATATAGAATCGTTTCCAATCACTGTTTAATGCTTGCAAGAAAAGACAAATCAAGAACTTTTGTTTCGATTGATAATGATGATGAGCTTTACGAAGATAAATACACCGCTGATTGGTCTAATATCCCAAACCAGGATATTGAAAATTCTGAATTGAAAAAGATATTGGATGAATCGATTGATAAGCTTAGTCCGGAATACAGAATTGTTTTTTTACTTCGTGATGTGGAAGGATTATCAACCGAAGAAACTGCACAGTTAACAGAATTATCGGTCCCGGCAGTAAAATCCAGATTACACAGAGCAAGAGCATTTTTAAGAAAAGAATTAAACGAGGCATTCAGCCGATGAGTGAAGAAAAACCAAAATGTAAAGATGTAATGCAGCATATCTGCGAAAGTCTTGGAGAAGAACTTAATTCTGATAAATGTGTTGCTATCAAAAACCATCTCGATAATTGCACAGACTGCAAAAGTTATTTTAAGACGGTTGAATTAACTATTGATTATTACAAACAATACAAAGTTGAAATTCCAAAAGAAGCTCATTCGCGCCTTATGAATTTTTTAGATCTAAGCGACTGCGAATAATTTCAAATCTTATTTTTTATAAAAAATACACAAGGATAATTTTATGCCAATATTTGAATATAAATGCAAACAATGCAACTCCAAGTTTGAGGTTTTACACAAATCATCATTAAACCAGGAAGAAGTCAGTTGCCCTAGCTGCAACTCAAAGGAGAATCAGAAATTATTATCTACGTTCAGCGCAACCGGTTTTTCCGCAAGCAGTTCAAGTTGTGCATCTGGAAGCTGCGGAGTTGAACCATCTTACAGCGGTGGATGTTCTTCAGGTATGTGTGGATTAAATTAAGGAAAAATATGAACCAAATTAAAATATTTATAATTACTGCCTTTGTTGTTCTATCTACAATCGGTTGTGCACAGCAAGATCAATCCAAATCTTATACAATGGATCAGTTCAAAGAGAAGTTAAAAAATGATAAAGAGCTTATTGTTTTAGATGTTAGAACACCGGAAGAGTTAGCGGGCGGCAAAATTGAAAACGCAATAAATATTCCTGTCCAGGTTTTGGAACAAAGAATAAGCGAATTAAAGCCATACAAAAATAAAGAGATAGCTGTTATTTGCAGGACTCAGAATCGTTCAGCGGTTGCAGTTGATATACTTGAAAAAAATGGTTACAAGGCTAAAAATGTTTTAGGTGGAATGTCTGTATTTTATCAAAAATAAGTTAGAAATTTGGGGGCAATAATTTCTTTAATCGCGCATCATTATTCACAAGCATTGTCTTGTGCCAAATTTATATTTAACTAAATAAAATTCGAAAAATCATTAATAATTTAAGATTTACATCCAATTAGTTAAAAACCTAAGGTCCTGATCTAAAATCCAAACAAATCCTAGAATGAATTTAAAATACTTGGTTGTATTCACAATTACTTTTGGTAAATTTGAAAAATTATTTTTGTATATATTTTAACTCAAAAGTTAATAGTGATTTCCTAATCTTTGAGATAAAAATTTTTGACCAATAGATTTTTGAAGTTTAAAATTTTATACAATATATTTTCCGTTAAGAAATCGAATTCAAAATAATTAAATGACTTTAGGAGATAGTATAGGATAATTGTTACACACTTCTTATACATTACAAAAATGATCAACACTTTTACCTCTCGGAGGACTATATGAGGTTTCGAATACAGTATCTGTCTGTATTTCTTTTTACAGCTTTTCTAATGAGTACTGCTTTTGCACAAAGTGGTAAAATTTCTGGAAAAGTATTAGATGGAAATACCGGAGAAGCTCTTCCATTTGTAAATGTTATGGTTGAAGGTACATCATTAGGTGCCGCATCCGATATTGATGGATATTATTCCATTATAGGATTAAGACCGGGCAATTATAATATTAAAGCTTCCGCAATTGGTTATAACTCACAAACAGTTCAGGGTGCACGCGTTTCAATAGATTTAACTACTGAAGTTAATTTTGAACTTATGGAGACTAGCATCGAACTAAAAGAAGAAGTGGTGGTAATTGCCACCAGACCAATGATTACCAAAGATCTTACATCATCCACAGCCATAATTGGCGCTGATGATATTTCTGTTTTACCTGTAACGGAATTTCAGGAAGTTCTTCAGCTAAAAGCCGGTATTGTTGGAGGTAATGTAAGAGGCGGTAGAAAAGGTGAAGTGGTATACGCTATTGACGGCGTACCGGTTACAGACGTTTATGATGGTTCTACAGTTGTGGATGTTTCAACTAGCTCTATCCAGGAACTACAATTTGTGAGTGGTGCTTTTAATGCGGAATACGGCAAAGCACTTTCCGGTTATGTTAATATCGCTACTAAAGATGGTGATAATGAATTTCAAGGTTCACTAACAAGCTACATTGGAGATTATGTTAGTAACAGGACTGATATCTTTAGAGATATTGATGATATTAATCCTGTTTCAATCAGAAACTTTGAAGGAAATCTTAGCGGTCCGATAATTCCAAATTCAATGTTCTTTTACATAAATGCTCGATACATTTACTTTGGCGGATGGTTGAATGGGCAAAGGAATTATAATCCATGGAACATTACACTTAACCAGGGTGCAACCGAACCAATTGAAACTAGATATCTTTTGAGTGCAAATGAAAATGAAAAAGGATATGGCGATAGTTCAATTGTTCCAATGAATTGGAATGAAAAATTTTATGGACAGGGTAAGTTAACTTATCGCCCATTTGCAGATGTGAAAATCAATTACAATTTTATTTATGATAATGTTGAATATAGAGATTTTGATCAGTCATTCTCATATAATCCAGATGGTGATTTTAAAAGATTTAGGCTGGGACATACAAACATTTTGGGAATAACGCACACACTTGCCCCTACAACATTTTATCAAGCAAATTTTTCTTACTTCTTCAAACAGTATAAACAATATGTTTATGAAGATCCTAACGATTCCCGCTGGACACATGACAGATTACTTGGTCAACAGCCAACAGAAGTTCCAAGTTTTAGAACCGGAGGGACACAAAATCAGCAATTTAAAAGAACGACAAATTCTTATGGTTTTAAGTTAGATTTTACCTCTCAGATTGATAAGATTAACATGCTTAAGTTTGGTATAGAAGTAAATCAACACCATTTAGGTTTTGATAATATTTACCTGCAGCAGCCGCTGTCAGTTGAAGATCCTTCTATTACACTTAATCCATTTGTTACCAGATTCATCCCGGATATTAATGACCCAAATGAAAATTTATCCATAGATATATATGACAGAAAACCTTTTGAATTTTCTGCTTACCTGCAGGATAAACTAGAACTGAATGAAATTATTATAAATGTTGGCGTTAGAATGGATTATTTTGATTCTGATGGTCAAGTCTTAAGTGATCCTTCGGATCCGGATATATACAGACCTAGAAAAGATATAAATGTTGACAAGACTATTGAAGAGAGAAGAGTCTCTAATGCTAATGGTGATCCATGGTATAAAGATGCTGAAACCGAACTTAAACTTTCCCCGAGATTAGGTGTTGCTTTTCCTATTACAGATAGAGGGGTAATTCACTTTTCTTACGGACATTTTTTCCAGATTCCTAACTTTGATTTACTGTATACAAATCCGGAATTTAAGTTCGGGTCTGGAACAGGAAATCTTGGAATTGCCGGAAATTCTAATCTTAAAGCACAGCAAACTATAAGTGGCGAAGTTGGTGTTCAGCAGGCATTTACAGATGATATAAGTGTAGATCTTACAGCTTACTTCAGAGATATTAGAAATCTTGCCGGAACGAGAGCTGATGAAATAAGATTGCCAGGCGGTTCATCAAGTTATAGTCAATATGTAAATAGTGACTTTGGTTTTGTTCAAGGGATTGTTCTAACTGTTACAAAGAGACTTACAGATAACTGGTCTGCAACAGTTGACTATACATTCCAGTCAGCAAAAGGAAATGCCTCCGATCCAGCAGCAACCAGAAATCAAATTGCAGGTGGTGAGCAGCCGGAAATCAAATTAATCAAATTAAATTGGGATCAAACACATACTGTTAACGCAACCTTCTCTTACGCATCAGAAGATAATTGGGGATTCAGTTTTATTGGTCAATACGGAAGCGGTTTTCCTTATACTCCAACATCATCACTTAATCTTTCAACACTGCTTACAAACAGTGAGCTGAAACCGAAATCTGTTAATGTTGATATGCGTGCTTATAAAGATTTTGTTTTTGGCGATTATAGATTAAGCCTTTTTGCAAGGGTCTATAATTTGTTTGATATAAGAAATGAAGTCAATGTGTATAATGATAGCGGTACCGCAGACTTTACGATTGATGAATTTTTAAGAAGGAATGATGATAACCCGGATGAATTAGTAAACACATTAGATGAATATTATAGAAACCCGACTTTTTACTCTGAGCCAAGAAGAGTAGAAGTTGGCGCAACTATTTTCTTCTAGAATTAAGGGATTAATTATTGGAAAAAGAATTATGAAAATATCAATTAAATATTATTTCTTGTTTGTGTTTTTATTCCTCTTATCTTCATCAGATATTCTTGCCCAGTTAAGAATTACTGAAAGAGGAAATCCAAACTTTAGAAAAGTTGGTGTACATAGAGGAAACCAGGTGAGAACAGTTTTTTCTAACTATGGTGTTATTGCACAACCCGGTGCCGAGGGTCCTAGAGGTGCCTGGAAATATGATGCTAACGGTTATGTAGGAGATGTTTCACCTGTAGTAGGTATAAGATTACCTATTCGTGATTATTATCGTGGTGCTGTTCCTCCTGATGGAGTTAATGATACACTATATAGTGTCATTATTACTCCAGTTGATCGTCCGGGTGGAGGTGAAGGCGGTGGCGGAAAATCTTATACATTTGAGCCGATACCTGGATTTGCAGATATATCATTAAATGAAACCGGTAAAGGTGTGGCAATGAGCCACTTACCTGAAACCTGGCCGCAGCAATGGCCAGATTATCCAGACTGGTATTATTCAGTGGATAAAAATGAAGATGGCATCGTAGATCCAATTATAATAGACGGCGTTGTTAAAACACCTGCTGTTGATTGGAATGGATATTTGGGTAGAGGTCAATTTAATGGTGATCAGGAAAGTTATTTCTGGATGGATGATAATAATGATGAAGAAAACTATTTGCAAAATCAATTTCTGCCTGATGCTAACGATCCGACAAGAAGAGGACATGCTTTACAGGTCTCAGTTCGCGGATTCCAATGGTCTAGTTTTGTAGCACAAGATGTAATTTTCTGGTTATACAATATTAAAAATGATGGTACAGAAAGTTATGATCAAGCAGCATTTGGTACCCTTATTGGTACTTATGTTGGAGTTGAAGATCCTGAATGGAATGATGATGCTTCGTTCTTTAATGTTCGTGAATCAATCACTTACACCTGGGACTTTGATAAATATATAAATCCTGCTGCAAATCCTCAGTGGCTGCCAAATCCAACACAAGTTGGATATATTGCTTACGCATTCTTAGAATCACCAGGTAACGGATATGACGGTATCGATAACGACGGAGATAATTCTGGAATTGGAACCGGTAATTATTTTGCTGAAACTGATTTTCCGAGTGTTACAGAAGTACCTGCAATTTCATCCGGTGATAATTTAATTCTTATTGATAAAAATACTTTTGAAAGAACAACCTTTATCGTACCTAATGACACCGTTACTGTTGTTTCGATGGGTGTGCCATTTTTTATTCGACCAGGTGTAACAAAATTGGTTGAAGGTAATATTGATCTGATAACAACAAATCCAATTGGTACAACTGCAAGAGACGGAATTGATAATGATCTGGATGGATTGATTGATGAAAACTATCAAGTTCATTATCGTCAGTTTAAAAAATCCGCTGCAATTCCTCCCGCACAAGGAATAGTGCTCATAGATACTTTAGCCCCGGTTCAATATAGGGATTATCTTGCTGGAGGTAATGGAAATCCATTGATTGATGAGAAAAGAGATGATGGAATAGATAATGATGGAGACTGGGATTTTGAATTTGATGATAATGGTGCAGATGGAAAACCAGGGACATTTGATATTGGAGAGGGAGATGGAATTCCAACACCGGGTGAATCAAATTTTGATGCGACTGATGTTAATGAATCTGATCAAATTGGATTGACTAGTTTTCAATACTTTGTTCCCGCTGGAAGTATTACAATGAGTGATGATCCCAATATGTGGACAAGATTACTCCCTGGTTATTTTGACGTACCTTCATCGATTGTTAATAACGTAGCAACCCGAGGTGAAGATGGTGACTTTTTATATGGGTCCGGTTACTTTCCATTATTAGCCGGTAAAACTGAAAGATTTTCTCTGGCACTTGTTTTTGGTGCAAACTATGATGCTGTAATTAAAACAAAGCAGGTTGCACAAATAATTTACGATGCGAATTATAGATTCCAGATTCCTCCGGAAAAACCTACACTTACAGCAGTTCCCGAAAATGGTAAAGTTACACTCTATTGGGATCGATTAGCAGAAGAATCTGTGGATCCCACTACAAGACAGCAGGATTTTGAAGGATATAAGATTTATAAAGGAACCGACCCGGATTTTTCAGATGCATTCTTACTAACGAACGTTAAAGGTGAAAAGAAGGCTTATTTACCAATTGCACAGTTCGATCTTATCAATGGCATTAAAGGAGTATTTCCGTCATCTGCTGAGTTAAATGACATTCTTGATGCTTTACCTTTTGATCTTGGAACAGATAATGGTATTCAAAACTATTATGTTGATACAGATGTTCAGAACGGAAGAACTTATTATTATGCAGTTGTTGCTTATGATAGAGGTGATCCAGATCCTTCTAAGAATTTTTATCCAGCTGAAAATACCAAATTCCTCTCAAAGGATGCTCTCGGTAGAATTTCTACAGATATAAATACGGCAGCAGTAATTCCAAGCGCACCTGTGGCAGGATATGTTCCTCCACCATCTGGAATTGAATTGAGTTTAGTTAGCGGCCCAACTACAGTAAAAACATATTTTGAGGTTGTGGATCCTTATGCGATATTAAATGAAACATATACGGTTTCTTTTAATGACTCTTTTAGAATCACACCTCCAGAAATAAAACCTGTTAATATTTCTACAAATTATTCAGTTCAGGATCCCGCAGGTACCTATTTGGTAAAAGAGCAGCCGTTTGATCCGGATAATGGAGTAATTTTTAATGGTGTAAGATTGTCTTTTGATAGTACCTTTCAAAAGACATTAAACATAAGGCTAAAGACAGCAGGCACTAATAAAGAACAAGGAACTTTATTTAATGATTCTACTGGCTGGAGTATATACAGACCAAAAAATTTAAAATTTACTGCAGATCAATTTATAACTAGTACGATAGCAGCAACCAGATTTCCGCGTGATTATATGCTGACATTTAGTGATACTTATTCAGACAGCTCAAATAAACTTACGGCTTTATTTGGTAATTCCGCGCCACCTGCTAAACTGGTAAATTTTAGAGCGTACGATATTACGGATCGAAACAATCCTATTAGAGTACAATTTGGTTTTGGTGAACCAAGACCATTCAGACGCGATACACTTTCTTTTGGTGATAATATAATTCTTTCAGATCCCACAGGAACCGATTTTTCCTGGAGACTGACTATTGCCGGAGCTGATAGCTCCGAATTTGTACCGGTCGGTGGAGATACTTTATTTGTCCGTTTCTTAAAACCAATTTCTGGTGATGATAAATTTGAGTTTACTACAACTAAAGCATCATACGATTTAAATACTGCAAAAGAACAATTAGAGCTTGTTAAAGCTGTACCTAACCCTTATATAGTTGCTAATGTGTTTGAAGAACCATTACCTCCAACGGTTAGAGGACGTGGTGAAAGAGTTGTGTACTTTATCAATTTACCGGCAAAATCAAAAGTGCATATTTACACTTCAAGTGGAAGCCATGTTCAAACACTTCAACACGATGGAAACTTAAACAACGGTTCAGTTGAATGGGATCTAAGAACTAAAGAAGGTCTGGATATCGCCTACGGAGTATATTTCTATGTTGTAGAAGTAGAAGGATTGAGCGAAAAGAAAACAGGCAAACTGGCAATAATTAAGTAACCGATTACCAGTGAATATAACGGAGATTAAAATGAAAAAAATATTCTTAATAATAATACTTGGTTTGTCGGTTAATTTATTTCCGCAAACCAAAGTTGGTACAACTGTAGCAAACTTTTTAACAATTCCAGTTGGGCCTCGAGCTTCAGGAATGGGTGGTGCATTTACCGCTGTTGCAAATGATGCTACTACAGCCTTTTGGAATCCTGCTGGTCTGTCAAGACTATCAAGGAGTGAGTTTACTGCTTCCACAGCTGAGTGGCTGGTAAGTTCAAGAACTAATTTTGTTGTATTAGGTTTTAAAATGGATGATGATAATGCTCTAGGTATTAGCATCAATCAATTAGATTATGGTGAAGAAGAAATTACAACAGTGCAGCAGCAAAATGGAACAGGGCAGTATTGGTCTGCTTCAGATATAGCAATTGCAATTTCTTATTCCAGAAATCTAACAGATCGTTTTTCCATTGGTGGAACAGTAAAATATATTTCACAAACAATTTATGATGTTTCAGCAACTGGCTTTGGAGTTGATGTCGGACTTTTATTCTATACACAGCTTGAAGGTTTAAGCTTAGGAATGAATATCTCTAACTTTGGAACTGAAATGCAGCTTGATGGAAAATCATTGTTACAGCCGATTGATATTGATCCGGCAAATGCAGGAAATAATTCTAATATATCCGGACAGTTGCTTACAGAATCCTGGGCATTACCATTAACTTTTGATGTTGGTGTTGCTTATAATGCTTTTAAGAATGAAGACTGGTTATTAACATTAGCTGGTGATGCAGTTATTCCAAATAACCAATCCACTTATGGAAATCTTGGACTTGAAATTACTTATGCTAATTTAATTTCTTTACGCGGCGGTTATAATTCTTTGTTTAAGGAAGAAGCCCAAGAAGGACTGACAGCAGGTGTTGGACTTCAATATGATTTTGGCGGATTCTTTGCAAAGTTTGATTACAGCTATGCAGATTTTGGAATCTTTGATCCTATATCAAGATTTTCATTATCTGTAGGTCTTTAATAATCAATATGTAACAGTTATTTCAAGGGGTGCGATATGAAAAAACTGAAAGTTTTAGCACTGATCTTTTTGGTCAGTGCTTTTTCTTTTTCACAAAGTATCAACGTAACATTCCAGGTTGATATGAGTATTCAGATCTTTGTAGGCAATTTTCCAGCTGGTGCAAATGTGGTTGTTCGTGGTAGTTTCCAGTCTGATTTTGGTGATCCGAGTGGAAACTGGCAAGGCAATCTATACCAATTATCAGATCCTGATAGTGATGATGTATATACCGGTACATTTAGTGCACCTGCATCCCTTGCTGGTAACTCTTATATTTTTAAATATGTTATTGTAAACCCACCGGCTAGTGATAATTGGGAATCTACTCCTGATAGACCATTTACAGTAACTTCTCCTTCGGTAGTTCTACCTAAAGTGTGGTTTAATAATGATAGCATTTTCATTCCATATATCGAAGTTGCCAATACGCTTAACTTTACTGCAGATATCAGCGGCATTCTGGGGGTTGGCATCGGTGGTGCTTTCGATCCATCTCAAGATTCACTTTTAGTGATGGGTTTGGATTGGGATAATTATGGAAAAGATGTTGTTGGAAATAGAATGATGGAGAATACTGATCCATTCAATCCAGGTATTTATACCACAACACTAACTGTAACTAATGGAAGTGCTGCACCAAATGGGATAGGTGATTCAACTAAATGGAAATTTAAAGCTTTCCCTGATTCAAGATTTCAGAGTGACGGCTGGGAGATGACCACAGAAAGGTGGCATATTTATGAAGCAGATGGTTCAGTAATAGATTTACCTCCTATTGTTCCAAGAATTTTTCCCATAACAGATACAACAACGATAGACGTTGACTTAACAATAAATGTTGATATGCTTGGTGCAGTAAACTTTTATAATGGATTGCCAATTCCTTTATCGGATATTGAGTTTGTTGGAATGAGAGGCGGAGCAGATTTTTTAGGCAGCTGGAATATGGGTGGCTGCTGGTGTGTTAATGATACGATAACAGGAGGTATGAAAGTGTTAACTCAAGTATCCACAACATTCTGGAGTTATCACGTTATTATTCCAGCCGGCTCTGGTGTTCTTGGTGTATACGAATATAAATTTGCTGCAATGTATCCCGGTGCAGATACTGTCAATGGAGGAATCAATCCCCTTGATAACGAACGTGGATTTGGAGACAATCACGGTCTTGTGATTGAAAATGTGCCTTCAATAGTTCGAAACCATTCGTTCGGAACCCCTGACCCATTTTATAACGTAGAGAGAATTGGAAATTTATTGCCATCTGATTTTCAATTGGAGCAAAACTATCCCAATCCATTTAATCCAACAACAAAAATAAGATACAGTATTCCTGAACATAGTTTTA
>CALLZX010000069.1 GCA_937858935.1 uncultured Ignavibacteriales bacterium
CCATTAAAGGTTACTGAAACGCTGTCAACACCTGGTGCAAAGTTAGAACCGGTAATAGTTAAAACTGTTACTCCCGCAAGGCCAACATTTAGAGGTTCTATAGAATTTATTATCGGGGCAGGTTGTCCGCCGGCAGGCAGGTCCATTAATGTTGGAGCAGGATCGTCTGCACAACTAAGTATGAATAATAATCCTATAACTAAAAATGTATTAAAAATTTTGTATTGTATTTTCTTCATAATTCTTTCTCTTCGAAAAAATTTATTAATAAGCTAAATTAAGTGATACTCTGTGTACGTTATCAAATATTCCAAATGGAGTATAAGAATAATCAATCGCAAACTTTATATCAGAAATAGATTGTTTAAATCCAACACCTAAACTAAACTCCTGCTCATCCGTTGGGAATGTATATCCACCGCGTAATGCAAATGTTTCCATAAATAAATACTCTGCACCAAAAGATAATTGTTCAGGGTAATCTCTTGGATGTGAAGCATCAACGGCAACAAGAAGCGAGTGCATTTTTTTATCTACATCAATAAAATCAAAAGCATTGATTGAAACACCAATCTTGAATAGTAAAGGTAACTGAAATTCCTCATCTTTATATTTTATTTCAGTAGCAAAATTTCTAATGCTCATACCAAAATCAAGACTTTTAAAACCTGTGTGATAAAGGATTCCAAAATCAAATGCAAAAGCATCGACTTTATTTTCTTCTACCTTACCATTTCCTTCAGTATCGTAACCTGTCACTGCGGTTCCCATAGATTGTCTTGTATATTTTACATTGCCGCCAACCGAAAATTTTTCAGATAATTGATTCGCATAACCTATTCCCAAAGCAAATGAAGTGGGTTTGAAATTACCAACTTCAAGGAAACCATCGCCGTTAGGAGCAACAACAGTTCCTATAAATTCGCCATAATCTACTGCAACCAGAGAAACTCCAAACACACCATACTGTCCATCAAATAAATTAAATGCAGCGCTGCCATATATGTAATTTATATCTGCTATCCATCTGGTAGTTCCAAATGAAAAATCTGAGTATCCTTCCAACTCAGCCATTACTGCCGGGTTATAAAGCATAGCAGATGATTTTGTAAAAACTGCAGTTGTTGCATCACCCATACCGGTAGCACGGGGATCAAGCGATACGCTCAGAAATTTCATTCCTGTTTGAGCAAGCTTTTGATTATCCTGAGCAAATGCAGTAAGAGCTACAAAATTAAAAATTAAAATTATAAGTACGATTGTAAAACTTAATTTTCTCATGTAATACCTATTTGCTTTATCTTAATTAAGCGAACAAATTATTTTTAAATTTAGACTAATCATTTAACCAAATCAACTGTCATAAAAGAGTATCCGCTTGTTATAACTTTATTTGATCTACTTAAATTATAAGAAACGTTGCTTTGAGCAGAAGCAGGGACTGTCCCTTCTAGAACAATTATAAATGGACTTGAGCCATTTGTTCTGCCATCTTTATATTCAAGACTAATATATACTTTAGCATTAGATAGATCAGTTGGAAATGTTAAACCTACAGGAGCACTATTTAATAAATCTTCTCCAGGAAATTCGAACCCAGCTAAAGTTCCACTATAACCTGAAAATAAATCAGCTTCATTTACATCTGAAAATCTCCCTGTTGAAACTAATTGTCCATTGATATCAATCCATCCTTCATAAACCCAACCAGCGTAAAGTTCAGGTAGTTTTTTTAGTCCACTAACAGGATTTGTTGATGCAGAATCTATAAACCAAACACCGCTTAATTCATTACTGTTTGGACCATCTGTTGGTGTTGTAAGATTATAATATCCATTTAGATTTTCAAAGTTAGCAGCATTATCACCAATACTAAGATTTGATGAAGCATATGAAAATGTACCAGAAAGTAGTTTTCTATCACTGGGTACTAAACCTGAGTCATTTGCCACAATTTTTCTCTCAACAGTAAGATAAAATAATTCTGCACGTTGTAATGAACTTAATGGTTTATCTGAATTATAAATAATATTTCCATTCTGATCTGCTTCTAATACAAAAACTCTTTCAGCAATCTTTTTTAGAGTTGCTTTGTTTTCATACTGAAACCATCCTACAAAGGTCATACTATCTGGCAAAGCAGGCAATCCTGTTATATTAGTTTCAAATTTACTAACATTAAGAGTATCACCATTCTCAAAGTAATCGCAGCCGGCAATAAATAAAAGGAGTGTAGCAAATACTACAAAAAATTTAGTATTCATTGTAAATACCTTTTTATAAAAATTGTAATTTCCAGATGATGAATTATAAAATTTCATTTTTTTCTATCTGATTATGGCAAACTTAGCAATATGATTCTCACCTGTCTCATTATTGGTAACAACAGCAATATAAATTCCGCTAACCACAAATTGGCTGGATGAAGTAACAGATTTCCAGTAAGCATCACCGCTTCCATTTGTATGATCTATAGTGTAAATCAACTCACCCAATTCGGTATAAATTCTAATCGTGCAATTTCCCGGTATATTGTAAAAAGCAATTTTATCTTCGTCAATTGTTCCCGGGAATCTTACAGATTCATCAGAATTAATAATATACGGATTAGGTACAACACGAATCTGATTCATTGAGGTTCCAGCAGGTCTTTGCAGATTTGCTGCGGTATAAGTTTGCGTATAGATTCTATTACTTTCTAATTTACCGGCAGGTGTTCCAGGTCCGCCTGGTTGATCAGTTCCAACTGCTGTTACATAATAAAAATAATTAAATCCACGAACTAAATTTACGTCATCATAATTTGTTGTACTTGAAGGAACTTCGGCAATCAATTGATAATCTTCATCATAATCACCTAATGTTCTGTAGATTTTAAAGGATGCAGGTGGATTTGGATCATTACCATCAACAGTCCATTTTAAAGATATTCTATCACCACCGCTGTTAACTTCAAAAGTTAATGGTGGTTTTGGTGGCAACGGGATATTCCATCCGGATTCAAAATTTTCTTTAGCCCTTTGAAAAGTAGTAAAGAGAGAGTCTCTACCCTTATCAATAACTAATTTATTCTTATTGTAAGCACTTAAGGTTCCGGCCTTAAATTGTCTACCATATAAAATTTGATCAGCTCTGTTCATACCAGCGGCACCTTCAATCATAACTATTGTAATACTTTGGCCGGGCAGTAATGTATATGGTCCGTAGCCATTATTGAAAGAAAAACCACCAGAGTTACCAAGATTAGGATTAACCGTTTGAGCTGCAAAATCTCCGCTAGGTGTAACAAGATCTGCATGACGTGGATACTGATGTCCTTTTGACATAAAGAGGTATTTTGCTTCCATATCTGTTGTGTTGAATGCATTTGCCCCTGCTAAAAAAGAACTGCCATCAGAATTTTCGAAGGAAGTAGTTGAAGGTTGTAATGGATCATCTACTTTTTCAGTTGGAGATTTATCTGCATACAAAGTAGAAACACCTAAAAATTGAGTACCGCCTAACCTGCCGATTGTATCACTCTTTGCATTCCATTTTAATGCTTCTGTACTGAGAGTCCACATAGGACCGCCAATGTTATCATATGCAACATCTTTTTCGGTGGTATAGCCGTGCCAAGAAAACTGACATCTAAACTGTTCACCTATAGGATCAGGTTTACTTGGATTACCATCACCGCGAGCATCATTCATTGTATTTTTTCCCCAGCCAGTAGAATTTCCTATAACATATCGGACTGATTGGTTTACAGCATTTCTATATGTCCAGAAATTGTACATATCCTGAACCGTGTTATTTGGTAGTTCGATGGTAGTCGTATCACCGTCAGTATCACCAGTATTGGTAAAAGTATACTCATAAACAATATAATTATCATTGTATTGCTGACTAAATTCAAAGATTTTTCTTTCCATCGTAACACCAATTTGGGTAGCAACTTTATTAATAATCATTCTATCCCATTTCATATCCTCATCAAATCTATCAATCACCAAATCTTTTCCAGAAGAAGGAACACCATCAACAGTAACAATGGTTGGTTCAAATCTCGAAACCATTTCCATCTGAATTGGATAGGCAGCAAAAAATTGAGGATTTCTAGGACCGACTGTTACAACTTTATACGGGAAATAGTTCCCATTCTCATCAGTAAAATTTTTGCATCCAATCCACCAGCCTCTTGCAGCCTGCATATCCTGAGATCTGTAATAAGCCGGCCATTGCATTCCAAATTGTTGATAGAGCTGAAAACCTTCCTCCAATTCAGATCCAATTGAAGAATACCAGTTATGAAGTGAACCGGCAGCCATCCAAACATTTTTGTACTGAGCTTGTATATTATTTATTGGAATAAGAATTAAAACAAGAAGGATTGTAATTACTTTATTCCTAAAAAACTCTTTACCAATTATTTTCATTATTTCCTCTACTTTAACTTCATTCAATAATATTATAGATTAATATTAAACTTCAATCCAAAGAATACATCTCTTGGATTTAGAAAAGTCATATAATTTAAGTTAGGCATATCTATATACGCTTTATTATCTAAAACATAATCCATTCTTGAACTACTTACAGCTTGCCATGCATTATTTGACCATTGGTAATATCCCTTTGATATAGCATCATAGTAGTAAGCGCTGCCATTTGGATTTGTGATTGATTCCAAACTACTTACATATTCAATAGGTTGATAAGGAACATCAAGATCTCTGAAATCGCCCGGGGTATCATTACCAGGAATATTAGAATAAGATTCAGGATCAGAATCATTTTTGGAAAATTCTTTAACTATATCATCTTCCATATGAAGCGATTTAATGTATTTATCGTAGTCATCAAGATTTCTGAAGCCTGCTCTGTCATAATTCATATATTTAATGTTGAAAATGTTATAAACATCTACAAAAAACTCTAACTCCACAGGACCGAAGTCTATTGCTTTAGATAGTCTGATATCTACGTTAAAAATATCATTCCACTGCATATTATTTAGGAATCCAGGTTTTGTTGAACCACCACCTGTCCAGGTTATATAGCGCCCTGATGACCAAGCGGCTAATATGCTAAGTCTTAATTGGTCTAAAACTTTAACTCCACCAAGATCAGGACCCCAATCTAAAGGAGTGAAAATATCGATATTTGCTCTTGCATACGGCTGAGGAATTGGTTTGCTTTGTTCAATGTTACTTTTATTTGCATTTTCATAAGTTTGTTGAGCAATTGGATTTTCATAAGCCGATAAATATCCAAAAAATCCGCTTGAGGAAACCATATAAGTATAATTGACAAATCCAGTAACCCATTCACCACGATTCTTTCGGATGTCAATTTCAAATCCTCTAATATCAGCATAACTTATGGGTTCTGGAGTTGTATAGTTTACACTACCATCCCTGCTGATATAAGTAACTAAACGAGATTGGTCCTTAACATCTTTATAATATCCTTTCAGGCTAAATAAAAATTGGTCGAAAAGATTTTGTTCGTAACCCAATTCGTAAGCTACTGTAAGTGGTAAAGGATTTGATGGATCAGCAATACGAGTAATATTATTGAATGCCTGACTCTGTCTTAATAAAAATAAATCCTCGGGAGTCGGTATTGATCTAAAATGTCCATAATTAAAATATAATTTACTATTAACAGAAATAGGAAATGCAATGCCCATTCTTGGACTAATATTAAATTGTTTTTCAACTTTTTCTTTTGCTAAAAGATTATCGATATCAGAAGCAAATTGTCCGGATAATGCTTTATTGTAAGGATCAAATACATACCATTCTCCACCCGGATCAGAATAATCAACACGTACACCGATATTAGCGATCATTCCTTCAAATTCAAGTTTATCCTGAACATATAATGCAAGCTTTTTAGGATAAGTATGCCATACAGATCTTGAATTACTAGTTGGTAATGATGGCTCACTTAATCCATAATTAACATTATTGTCAGTAGAAATAAATTCAATACCTGTCTTTACATAATTATATTTATCAACCTGACTAACATAATCCACTTTAATACTGTAAGTAGCTAACTTACTGGTATCTCTTGAATTGCTCCAACCTAATCCCATATTCATTGAAGATCCAATTCCACCAGCAGTACCACTATAATATCCAAATGGTCCTTCATCATATCCAACACCACCAAAATAATATAGTGTTTCTGTATCTCTTGATCTTCCAGGATTTGTAGAATAATCTGAAGCGACTCTGCTTCCAACTACCTCATAGAAGGTCTGTGGAGTTAAAACATGGGTGAGCTTAAACCCAATCATATTTGTGTTTATTCTGCTTGGAGCCCAATAATCATAAGAATATATTTCCGCATCTAAATAGGTGAGACCTGAACGAAAGTCTAGCTGATTTGCTACACCGGCAACTGATTGAAATAATCCTGGGCCTCCAGCTCTGCTGCTGGCCGTTCCGGTTTGAGCACCAGAGAGTCCTTCGACTGATAATTTAATACCTTCGGTAAGGTCAGCGGTAAATTTAAGCTGCATATTATAATCCCGATAAGCATCAGTAGAGAGAGGTATAAGGTACATGGTTTGAGCTCTTCTGTATGAAAAAGCAAAACGCAGATTTCCTAATTGTTGTGCATATGGTACCGGTCCGTTTAAATTCATATCAACATCAAAATCGGCATCCTGAATATCCATAACTTTTCTGTGCTGCCATAAAAAAACTCTTTGTGCTGCTTCAGGTGTTAAATCATCTGTGGGATCGTCATTACTTAAAAGTTGCTGTGATACAGTATTCCATCCACCTTTAAATTCTTGGTATTGACTTTGAGTATAAGTGTCCCAATTACCGTTATTTGTTCCTGTCCATGCTACAGCATCATCAATATATGGTCTAATCCAATATGAGTTTGGAGAGTTAAATGCATCACCCGCATGTTTTCTTCCAGCAGGTCTATATCTACCTATAAAAGAAAAATTATACTTATCTCTTTTACCTTCTTTAGTAACAACATTAATTAATCCTGATCGTATATCTCCATATTCAGCATTAAATCCACCTGTTTGAATTTGCAAATCTCCAACTGAGGTTAAGCTGATTCCTGTATAAGGTGTATTATCTCTTGCATCTCTGAGTGTAATACCATTAACTACAAATGCTGTTTGATCACTTGCACCTCCACGTATCGTTAAACCTTGAACACCAGCCTGTAACCCGATAACAGATGAAACACTAGCAACAGGTAAGTTTTCAATTTCCTTAATATTTAGATTTATTACGCTGGAGGAAATATCCTGCTTAACTATTGTTTGCACCGCAACAACAACAACTTCTTCTGTTTCAAAAGTGCTTGAGCTAAGATTTGCATTTGTTTCTGTGGTAAGATCTATGTTTACACGAACATCTTTAATTATTTGAGGCGTATAACCAACCATTGATACTTTAAGGTTATAAGTTCCTGGCGAAACATTCGTTATCGCATAATAACCGTCAACATTTGTTGCGGCACCCATTGTAGTGCCTTCGATGAGTACGTTTGCTCCAATCAGTACTTCACTAGTGGATGCGTCTTTTACGACACCGCTAATTTTGCCTACTTGTGCAACGATGTTTGTTGAAAAAATATTTAGTGCGAGTATGCTAATGAGTAGCAATTTTCTCATATAATATTACTCCTATTTTAGTCTCTTCAGTCTCGGAGGGAGTAGTTCTGATAAAGGATGCATAATGCATTCTTTTTTCTCAGACAATTATTAATCAGAACAAAAATAAAATTGATTAAATTTTCTACTAAAAAACTAAATAAATTAGTTTCTAAAGTCAATTGTTTTTATAGTTTGATTGTTTACCAAGTTTCGTTATTTTTTAACAATTAACTTGATAGTTGCTTACGCGCAAACAGTTCAAATGTCCTTATTCTATCTTTGTAAACATTGTTTGCATTCATTCTTACAATATCTAATTGAGCATCTGAATTTCCTTCCCATCTTCTGCACAAATATAATGAATGATATATCCTTCCAATTTTATATTGTCTGCTTATTGCAAGACCAGCCGAATAATCTTCACCGTAACTAACATTTGGAATTTTTATCTCACGCAAAACCGGAGTATAAAACGCACGCGGTGCACCAAGTCCGTTTATTCTTAAAGCATTATTAGGACCATTATCATTAGTCCATTCCTTATGATCAATTAATCCCGGTGGCAGTTCGTTAAGATTAAAATCTGTTATCTGATAAGAACCAATAACCATTGCACATTTTTCTTTATGAAATATATCTACAACTGTCTGCAAAGTATTTTCATCTTTATAAATATCATCGCTGTCTAATTGCACTGCAAACTTTCCGCATTTAATATGATGGACACCAGTATTCCAACAGCCGCCGATACCGAGATCATTTCGTTCCGGTATATGATGAATTAATCGTTCATCTTTTTTAGAAAATGATGAAACTATTTCACTTGTTCCATCTGTTGAATGATTATCTATAACAATCAAATTAAATTTAAAACTTGTTTTTTGCTTAAACACAGATTCTATTGCATCACCTATTGTCTTAACACGATTTCTAACCGGAATGATAACTGATGCTTCAAACTCAAAATCTTTTGTAAGATTTAAATCTATTTCTTTAAAAGGCGGATGAACATAAGCTCCGATATCCATTAAATGCTGTGTCACAACTTTTTCCATTTCAATCTGCACTTCCCTGTTCTTGGGATCAACATAACTGAAATGCTTATCCTCTGTTCCCACTTCTTCAGAACTTTCAATCGTATAAAGGTATTCAGGTATTCTAAACAGTGGACCAAGTTGTGAAAGTTTTAACCGTAAGTTATATATTCCCGCAAATTTTAAATTGCCATTTTCATTCTCTGCAATCTTTTTAAGATGTTCCGTTTTAATAAATAGTATTTCGCCAAAGTCAAAATCATCACGTAGGCTTCCCTCCTGATAGTCGGTCACAGGATGTGGGATTTGTTTGCCTTTATCTTCCTCTAGATAATCAGAATATACTATCGAAGCATTAGTATTTACTGCAACTTGATAAAATCTATCCAGACAGAACTGACCCGGATTTACAGCTTTTTCACTTTGAACTAGCATTATAAAATCAGTCGATGCATAATGATCAATAAGTTTTATCGTTTCACTGCTCTTAAAGTTTTTACTTTGTATTACTTTTACATTTTCAAAAGATGAAAACTTTTCTTCGGATGATATTAGGATAATCTCTTTTACTAATTCAGATTCACTGAATCGTTTTATTGTTTTTTTATTTTCTTTTGGATTACCCTGTTGAAGAAAAATTGTAATTGAGTTTTTCATTTTATAATTCCGTATTTAATTAACACAATCAAAAATATAACTTCATTATTTAAGAAAATAGACTGCATATCATTTTATTTTTTTTTAATTTAAGTACAATTAAAATGTATTTAAAAAGAATGAATAATTGAGAATAAAATTAAGAGAGGTTTTAAATAATGAAGAAGTATTTATTAGTTATTTTCATCTTTATAACTAGCATGATAGCTGCGCAATCGGATTATCAGTTAATTGTTAAAGGTTCGTTAGAAGATGTTGCGATGAATCCTGTTTATTCTCCTGATGGAAGTAAAATAGCATACACAAAATCAAATTTTCAGGGAATTTGGATTTATGAATTGCAATCACAATCTACTTACCAATTAACGGATGAATCTGCTGCAGGGTTTGCTTTTAAATGGTCTGCCGATTCTAAATCAATTTTAACCCGCGTATCTAAGTATGAAGATATGAGAAGATACAATGCGGTAAAAGTTTTTGATGTTGATATAAGAGAATCAAAACAAATTACAGAATATAGAACAATGATGCCTTATCTTCCTATATGGGCAGATGGTGATTCAAAGGTTTATTTACCGGTTAAAGGCGATGATGAAGTTTTTTTATCAAACAAACAAAAAAATATTCTCACCAAAAATAACATAGTAACTTTTGAAAAGAATAATAAGATAGTTATCAAAAATCTTTCAAATAATTCTGAACAATCCTTTGAACCAGTTAAAGATTTTCAATATATAAATATATCTATTGCACCTGATGGAGCAAAAATCGTATTTGAAGTAGTTGGTGGAAATTTATTTACAATGAATATTGATGGGACCAATCTAACAGATATTGGCAAAGGCAACAGACCTAGATGGTCATTCGAAAGCAATAAAATAATATATATGATTACTGAAGACGATGGACACGATTACACAGCATCAGACATTTATATAATAAACGCAGATGGAACACAAAAAATAAATGTTACAAACACAAATGATACAATTGAAATGAATCCTTGTTTTGCACCTGACGGAAAATCAATTGTATTTGATGTAGTTAACGATGGTTCAATTTATTTAATGAATATTGAGTAACGGAGTAAATGAAAATGAAATCGATAAAAAATAATAATAAGATAAATTTCTTACTTTTAATTGTATTCTCAGTTGTATTGTTAAGTTTTCAAAGTTTTGCACAACAGGTTACGGGATTATCTGGTTGGAATATTTTCTTAGATCCCGGTCATAGTCAGAATGAAAATATGGGCATTTACAATTATTCAGAGGCAAAAAAGAATTTAAGAGTTGGATTAAACTTAAGACAGATGCTTCTTGATTGGACAGACATTGATACTGTCTATATGTGCAGAACAAATGATCAGCAAATTGTTTCACTTACTCAAAGAACTGATTTAGCTAATTCACTAGGTGCAGCGCATTATCATTCAATTCATAGTGATGCATCAGCTTCGCCAACACCAAATAGTACTTTGTTTATGTGGGGACAACTTGGTATTGGAGGTCCTGAAAAAACACCATTTGGTGGAAAAAAAATGTCTCAGATTATGGTT
>CALLZX010000070.1 GCA_937858935.1 uncultured Ignavibacteriales bacterium
TGCCATTCCACTTCCACATCCAAGAGCTTTATGTCCGCCTTCAAGAGCAGCAATTGCATCTTCCATTGCTTGCACAGTTGGGTTTAACATTCTTGTGTAGATGTAACCTTTTTCTTCACCGGCAAAAAGTGATGCGCCGTGTTGTGCGGATTTAAATTTAAATGTTGATGTTTGATAGATTGGCGGAACGACTGAACCGTATTCATATTCATCAATACCTGAATGAACACACATAGTTTCAAAATCTATTTTGGAATGATTTTTCATATTATTTTTCCCATTAAAGAGTAATTAAAAATTTATTGCACAAAATTAGGAAAAATTTATGAAAGGTATGGAATGGACTTTCATCCATTCCTAAAAATAAAGGTATCATTTCTTTACAAACTTGTAAGGTAGATATTCAATAAAATCATCAACAAACAAGTCGAACGAAATTACTTTACTATTCTGGATTTCAAAAGGTAATACTTTTATTCCATAAGTTGGATCAAAATAAGTGCAGAAAAATCTGTTATTCCCAATATATTCCAATTTACCCTTTAACTTAGAATGATGTTCTAAACTTAACTCTAAATTATCATTGTTAACTTTAAGATCAGTATAACCATAGACATCATTTATGTATCTTCCTTCAAATTCTGATAAGCTTATTTCTGGAATTAATTTCATGTTAACAGAATCCTGAATTTCTTGGAGCCATTTATTTTTTTTCTCTTTGCTTTTTTGATTAGATGCAAAAAATGTTGAATCATAATTTCTATAAGGTAAGCCAAGATAAGAATCTAAAATTTCCCATTTCAAAGATTGAAAGAACGCATTTTGATCAGTATTAGTAAGAACTACTATTCCCAATTTTTCTTCTGGCATTAAAGTAACAGAAGTAACAAATCCATTTACTCCGCCAGTATGCGAAACAATTTCTTTACCTTCATAATCCTGAAATTCCCAGCCCATTCCATATAAAGTGTAATGTGTTTTGTTGTATGGATGACGAACTCTTCTTTCTATTGATAAAAGTTGTCTTGTTTTTTGTATCGCTGAAAATGGGATCACGTTAACACCATCATACTTTCCACTATCAAGTTGAGCAATTAACCAATGACTTAAATCATTAACTGAAGAGCCAATACTTCCGCAAGGTGCAAGATTATCAATGTTTTGAAATGGAAGTAGTGATATTTTACCGTCAACATATGTGTGAGGTTTAGCAATGTTTTCTGATTTCACAAATTCTTCTGATAAAGGAACTGTTCTGTTCATCTCGAGTGGTTTGAATATTTTTTCCTTAAGAAAATCACCCCAGCTATAGCCTGAAACTTTTTCGATCACTTTTCCCGCTACTGCGTAACCAGCATTTGTATATCCATACCTTGTTCGGAAATTATACTTAGGTGTGATCTTTCCAAATTTGTCTATAACTTCATCACTTGTAAGATCAGAAGTCCAGTACATAAAATCACCCTGAAAAGTTTCAAGTCCCATTCTGTGTGAAACGATATCTTGTAGATTTAATTCCATCGTAACCCACTCATCTTTCATTTTAAAATCTGGAAGATACTTTATTACTTTGTCTTCAAGTTTTAGTTTTTCATCATGTTCAAGTATAGCTAGAGCAGTTCCTGTAAATGCTTTTGTGTTCGACCCTATCATAAACAAGGTATTTTCATCAACTTTATCATTTGTACCTAGCTCTTTTACTCCATATCCTTTAGCGACTAACACTTTACCATCTTTTATAACAAGAACAGCAGCTCCGGGAATCTGCCAGTTCGCAAGTCCGCGATTAACATAAATATCAAGGCTATCTCTAATGAAAGATGGAATATCCTGGGCAAAAAAAGTGAGATTAGAAATGAAAATTAAAAGTAATGTTAAAAAAAACTTTTTCATGGTTAATCCTTTAAGATTGATATGTAAAACTAGGAAAAATTTCAGAAGCTAATTCTCCATTTATCATAAATTTTAGTTGATTTTCAAATCCATTTTAGTGACCAAATTCCTTATATTTCACACTCAAAATCTGTAAAACATTAATTCGGTTATAATCTTGGCTAAAGAAAAAATACTTGTAACATCAGCACTTCCTTATGCAAATGGCCCTATCCATCTTGGACATTTAAGCGGCGCATATCTTCCAGCAGATATTTATGTTCGTTACAAAAGATTAAATGGTGATGATGTTATATACATTTGCGGTTCTGATGAACATGGAGTTCCAATTACCATAAGTGCGGATAAAGAAAAAGTTTCTCCACAAGTAATTATAGATCGCTATCACGAAGCAAATAAAAAAGCTTTTGAGAGATTTGGAATGAGCTTCGATAACTACTCGCGAACAAGTATCCCAATTCATCACGAAACTGCTAAAGAATTCTTTTTAGAATTTTATAATCGCGGATTATTTATTGAAAAAAAATCGCTTCAGTTTTTTGATGACAAAGCAAATATGTTTTTGCCGGATCGTTACGTTGAAGGAACATGTCCCAAATGCGGAAACGAAGAAGCAAGAAGTGATGAATGTGAAAATTGTGGTTCGCTCTATGATCCATCAGAATTAAAAAATCCTAAAAGTAAAATTTCTGGCGGCACACCAAAATTAAAAGAAACATCACATTATTATTTTCCGCTTGGTAAATATCAACCTGCTTTAGAAAAGTACGTTGATGAAATGAATGAAAAGTATGGCTGGAAAGAAAATGTACTTCAATATTGCCGCGGTTGGTTTAAAGATGGATTAAAAGATCGTGCAATAACTCGTGATCTTGATTGGGGAATAAAAGTTCCTGTTGATTCTGCTGCTGGTAAAGTGATCTACGTTTGGTTTGAAGCCGTATTGGGTTATATCTCATCAACAAAAGAATTATCTCAGTTAAAAAATGATCCTGACTTGTGGAAAAAATATTGGCAGGATTCAAAAACAAAATACATTGCATTTATTGGTAAAGATAATGTTGTTTTTCATACAATAATCTTTCCTGCAATTTTAATGGCCTGGAATGAAGGTGGAAAAGAACAATACTGTCTGCCGCAAAATGTTCCTGCAAATGAGTTTTTAAATTTTGAAGGTAAGAAATTTTCCAAAAGCAGAAATTGGGGAATTGATGTTGATGAATTTTTAGATTTATTTGAGCCAGATTTGTTACGCTATACACTTGCAGCAAATTTACCAGAAACTCGTGATACGGATTTTTACTGGAAAGAATTTCAATTAAGAAATAACAGTGAACTTGCAGATATTCTTGGCAACTTTATTAACAGAACTTTTACTTTTGTGTTCAAACATTTTGATGGGAAAGTTCCAGCACTCGGTAAGCTTGAAAAAATTGATGAAGATATGTTGAAAGAGATTTCAGAATATCCAAAACGAGTTGCTGATCTATTTGAAAAATATAAAATTCGTGATGGCGTAAATGAAATAATGAATCTTGCTCGTGATGGGAACAAATATTTTAATGACACCGAACCATGGAAAACAGTTAAATCTGATATAGAAAGATGCGGAACGACGTTAAATATTTGCCTACAAACAATTTATTCGCTCGCAGAATTATTTTCTCCGATTCTTCCTTTCTCAATAGAAAAATTATTTGTTATGTTAAATGCCAAACCTGTTGATTGGAAAAATTGTGGTAAACCTCAGCTAAAAGAGGGTCATCAATTGAATCATAGCGAAATTCTATTTCCAAAAATTGAAGATGAAAAAATAGATGCGCAGGTAAATAAACTTCCAAAAGTGGAAGTTGAAAAAGAAAAAGTTGATTTGATTACTTACGATGATTTTATGAAAATTCAACTTCGTACTGCAGAAGTTATTGAAGCTGAAAAAGTACCAAAGAGTGAAAAACTTTTAAAGTTAAAAGTTAGATTGGATAATGAGGAAAGACAGGTTATTGCAGGGATAGCTAAAAGTTACGGACCGGAAAATTTGATTGGTAAAAAAGTAGTAATTGTTGCTAATTTGCAGCCAGCAAAGCTAATGGGACTTGAATCAAAAGGTATGATTTTAGCTGTTGAAACTAAAGATGGTGGTTTAGAAGTTTTGAATGTCCCAGAATCAGTTAATAACGGAACTAGAGTTAAATAATAATTATAGGAAGATAGATGAAACGACTTATTCTTGCCTTTGTATGCTTCGGATTAATAAGTGTATTTGGACAAAATCCACTTGAAAAAATTTCACCCAAATTACAGTTGAAAATGCATAATGATTCGCAATTAGATAAAATTTTAGTTTGGATTTATTTCACAGATAAGGGTAATGATTTGGATGGCTACTATTTAAATCCAGAAAGTCTTGTAAGCCAAAAATCTTTGGATAGAAGAGCAAAAGTTTTAAGTCAATCAAAACTAATTGATTTTACCGATCTACCAGTTAATCAAAATTATATAAATGTATTATTGCAAAATGGATTTGAATTAAAACATAAATCAAAATGGTTTAATGCTGTTAGCGGTTACGCAAGTGAAAGTGAAATAAACCAAATAGTGTTAAATTCATTTGTTAGCAGTATAGATGTAGTAGGTACTTTTGCTAAAAAAGTTGATGATATTGAATTCAACTCGAGTCAAACAGGTTTTGACAATCCATTGCAACCGGAAGGCGTACATACTTTTAATTATGGTTCTGCTTATACACAACTTCAAATTAGCAATGTGCCTGCAGTACACGATTTAGGATTTAATGGCACTGGCATTACTATATGTGTTATGGATGCGGGTTTTGATAATCTTCCCCATATAGCATTTAGCAACATGAATATAATCGCCAAATGGGACTTTGTTAATGGGGATCCAAATGTTGGTAATGAAGGTGATATGGGAGAAGGATCTCATGGAACAGCAACTTTATCAATAATTGGTGGGTTTCAAGAAGGAGAAATGATCGGACCGGCTTTTGGTTCAACGTACATTCTTGCTAAAACTGAAAACACCGATAGCGAGACTCCTGTTGAAGAAGATAATTGGGTAGCGGCAATGGAATGGGCAGATAGTATTGGTGTTGACGTTACTTCAACTTCACTTGGATATCTTGATTATGATTCTCCATTTACGAGTTATACATGGCAGAATATGGATGGGAATACTGCGCTAATAACACGTGCAGGTGATTTAGCCGTTGGAAGGGGAATTGTCGTAGTTAATTCGGCCGGAAATAATTATGATGATCCAACCCATAACACTTTAGGTGCTCCTGCAGATGGAGACAGCATTTTTGCGATTGGTTCAGTTAACAGTAGTGGCTTAAGGTCATCATTCAGTTCTGTTGGGCCAACATTTGATGGAAGAATAAAACCTGATTTTATGGCTCAAGGTTCAAATGATTATCATGCTTCATCATTTGGTAATTCATACAGCTTTGGAAGCGGTACCTCCTTCAGTTGTCCTATTGCGGCTGGAATTTGTGCACTCATACTTCAAAAAAATCCAAGCCTTACACCGATGGAAGTCAGGAATGTATTGCGATCAACTTCTTCAAATACTAGTAGTCCTAACCGACTTATCGGCTGGGGAATAATTAATGCTTTAACTGCAATTAATTCTGTTACTGTTCCGGTTGAACTAACTTCATTTAATGCTTTCTATAGTGAGGGGATTGTAAACCTTATATGGATTACTGCAACAGAAACAAATAACTATGGATTTGAAGTTCAAAGAAGAGATGACTACTCAAATTATCAAACCATAGGCTTTGTGGATGGAAATGGAACTACAACTAATAGGGTAACTTATAATTATGATGATAAAAACTTAGCAAATAACAGATATTACTACAGATTAAAACAGATAGATTTTGATGGATCAATTGAATATTCAAATGAGGTTCAAGTAGATATTAGTGATTTGAATGATTTTCAGCTTTATCAAAATTATCCGAATCCATTTAATCCATCTACAAAAATAAAATACTCAATTCCTCAAAATAGTTTTGTTAAGATAGCATTACACGATATTTTAGGCAGTGAATTAAAAACATTAGTTAGTGAAACTGTTCAACCTGGAACTTATGAAATTACGGTTGATGGTTCTGATCTATCAAGTGGAATGTATTTTATTAGATTGAGTTCAGGAAATATTCAAAAAACATTAAAGATATCTTTAATTAAATAGTTTTTTTAGGCTGATAGTTAGAAAAGTTTAATTATCAGCCTTAAATTGCCTTGATTTTCTAACCCTCTATTGATAAAATTTAAAGTTAAATTTGTAATAATTATATAGGAGATAATAATGTCTTTAAGGATTTCTATTTTATTTACAGCCTTACTAGCATTTCTATTTGTTTCTTGCTCACCGGAACATTCCAAAATTGTAGTTGCTGAATACAGTAATGCAACAATTACGATGGAAGAATTTGAAAAAGCTTATGCTAAAAATGTCGGAAGTTTAGAAGCTGCAGCTGAAGATAGTTTTGAGAATTATAAAAATTTTGCTGATCTGTACACAAACTTTAAACTAAAATTAGAAGATGCTAAAACACGCGGATATCAAAATGATCCTATGCTTAATCAGGAATTAACTGATTACAAAAAGAAAGTTGGATCGTCTTATATACTCGAAAAACATCTTGTTGAACCAAATATTAAAGATTGGTATGAAAAAAGAAAAACAGAAATTCGTGCCAGCCATCTTATGGTTAGAGTTGATTCAACAGGTGAAGCTGCTGCAAGTAAATATGCACAATCTTTACTTGATAGTATAAAGAATGGTGCAAGGTTTGAAGATATGGTTTTAAAATATTCACAAGATCAGTTTTCTAAACCAAAAGAAGGAGATATTTTCTATTTTACTGCAGGCCAACTACCCTATGAATTTGAAGATGCATGTTATAAAACAGAAAAAGGAACTGTTCATCCTCAGGTTGTAAAAACCAGATTCGGATATCATATAATTAAGGTAACCGATAAGAAAGTAAGAGTTCCGAAAATTAAAGCAAGTCATATCTTAATAAGTTACATGAATCCTGCTGGTGAAGTTGATACAGCCTCTGCATTATTAACAATGGATAGCGTATTAACTGAATTAAAAGCTAACAAAGATTTTAGTGAAGTTGCAATGAAATATTCTGATGATACAGGCACTAAAGAAAAAGGCGGTGATTTAGGATTTTTTGAACGTAGAATGATGGTCCAGGAGTTTGACGAAGCTGCATTCAATCTGGAAGTTGGTCAGGTCTCAAATGTTGTTAAAACAAACTTTGGTTTACACGTAATAAAGGTTACAGAAAAAGAAGCATATCCATCTTTTGAAGCTGATAGAGAAAATCTAAAAAATCTTTTAAAGCGTTCTCGTTATCCTGAATTATATGCGGAATTAATCGACAGTTACAAAAAAGAATATAATTATAGTATAAATGAGTCTGTAATCCAGCAAATGATTGGGTATAACGATTCTACAGTTATTGGCGGTGAGATGAATGGCCTAAATGAAATTGGTAACAGTGCAATTTTTAGTTTTGCTAATCATAAAGAAACCGTAAATGATTTTTATTCAAAATTAAAATCAGATACTGAATACAGTGGTAAAAAGTTTTCTGAAGATATTCTTAAAAAAGGAATAAACAAGTATTCTGAACAAGCATTACTTGAAGAAAAAGCTTTATCACTCGATAAGACTGATGCACAGTTTGCAGATCTTATGAAGGATTATCAAAATGGAATTTTCATATTTAAATTGCAAGAAGATGAAGTTTGGAATAAAGTCAGTATCGATAGTGTAAAGCTATTTGATTATTATCAAAAAAATATGACAAAGTATACTTGGCAGGATAGAGTTGGATATACTGAAATCTATGCTAAAAAAGATTCTGTTATTCAACACTATTATAGTTTGCTTCAAGCTGGTGAGGACTTTGATACACTTGCAGCAAAAACAGAGCGAACACAGTTAAAGGATAAAAATGGCAGGTATGATTTGCAAGTCGTTGGATCCAGTGAATTTTCTAAAATTGTTAATAACCTGGTTGGTATTATTGATCTTGCTGAAGATCTGGAT
>CALLZX010000071.1 GCA_937858935.1 uncultured Ignavibacteriales bacterium
GTTACAAATTCAGTTCGAAAAGCCACTTTCGTATCTAAAACATATTTCAAGTTCAGTTAAGGGTAAAAGAGTGAAAAAAGGTCGGTTAGAACCTGCACAAGTAGTAATAAAAAAAGGGACTTACAGCGTTAAAGACACCATAAATCCCTTAGTGCTCCGCGAGCAAGACTCGAACTTGCAACCCTTCGGTTAACAGCCGAATGCTCCACCATTGAGCTATCGCGGAATGAACAATATTTTATAAAAACGAGGTCAAAGATAACATTGACCCCATTGTTTGTCAAGGCTTCAATTGCTCAAATTACAGGTTAATTCCCATTTCTTTTAGAAGGAAATTAGCACCGCCGACTTTTTGGATAACCCACAAAACATATCTTATGTCCACACCTATTGAACGGCTGTAATTTTCGCTCCAGGTATAATCGTTTACAGTTGCTTCAAATGAACGATCAAAATTTACTCCAACTATTCTGCCGTAAGCATCCATAATAGGGCTGCCAGAATTTCCGCCGCTTGTGTCCATATTATAAATAAAGTTAACTGGAACATCATTCAGTTTTGGATGGATAAACTGGCCAAAGTCTTTATTCTTGTAAAGTTCTTTTATCTTTTCATTCAATTTGTAATCACCATATTCTTTACCCTTTTCTATAAGTCCGGTTAAAGTGGTATTTGGTGAAAAATAAGTTGCATCACGCGGGGAATATCCACGCACATAACCATAAGTTAATCTTAATGTAAGGTTAGCATCCGGAACGAATGATTTGTTAAGCCATTGTCTTTTAGCATCATTAAATCCCGCAAGAAGGATGTTCATTTTTCCATCTCTTACCTGTGCTTTTTTTCTTTCAATATCACCAAGTTCAACAGCATTTTTTACAAGATTTATATACAAATCATCAATATCTTCCAATGTTTCATCTTCATCTTCGAGCAAATCAAAATACTCTTTACTATCGTTTATAAAAGTATCTTCATATAAAGTGGTAATAAATTCTTGTTTGTTTTTTTCTTTAGCGAAAGATTTAAATGGTTCAAGGTCCTTTAACTCATCAAAAGTAGATGCATCAGTTAAAATTTTATTCAGGATTTGTGTTTCAAGATCAGGCATA
>CALLZX010000072.1 GCA_937858935.1 uncultured Ignavibacteriales bacterium
GCGGCAAAATGTGGAATAAAAAAGATGAACTTCAGGATTGTATTGCAATGATTCCCGATCGTTGTTATGCAACTATTTACCAGGAAATTATTTCTGATGCAAAAGTCAATGGGCAATTTGATCCTGCAACAATGGGCGCTGTTTCTAACGTTGGTTTGATGGCACAAAAAGCTGAAGAGTACGGTTCCCACGATAAAACTTTTGAAGCAAAAGGTAATGGTGTTATTCGTGTTGTAAATTCTGAAGGAAAAACATTACTTGAGCAGCAGGTTGAAACCGGTGATATTTTTAGAATGTGCCAGGCTAAAGATGAACCAATTAAAGATTGGGTAAAGCTAGCTGTAAACAGAGCAAAAGCATCTTCAACTCCGGCTGTTTTCTGGCTTGATGAAAACAGGGCACACGACAGAGAAATTATCGCAAAAGTAAAAAAATATTTACCTGAGCATAATACAACCGGATTAGAAATTAAAATTCTAAAACCTGTTGATGCAATGAAATTTACTTTGCAGCGAGTTAGAAAAGGATTGGATACAATTTCTGTAACGGGAAACGTACTTCGTGATTATCTTACGGACTTATTCCCGATACTTGAATTAGGCACAAGTGCAAGAATGCTTTCAATCGTTCCTTTACTAAATGGCGGCGGATTATTTGAAACCGGCGCAGGAGGTTCAGCTCCAAAACATGTTCAACAATTATTAAAAGAAAATCATTTAAGATGGGATTCGCTCGGTGAGTATTGTGCTCTTGTTCCTTCTTTAGAAATGATTGCAGATAAAACCGGTAACGCAAAAGCAGCACTCTTAGCTGAAACACTTGATTCAGCAATTGGAAAGTATTTAGAAAACTCTCGTTATCCTTCACGTAAAGCCGGTGAAATTGATAACAGAGGAAGTTCATTCTATTTAGCATTTTATTGGGCACAAGCTTTATCTGAGCAAAGTAAAGATGCGGAATTAAAAGCACGGTTTACAAAAATGTTTCAGGAGCTAAAATCAAACGAAGAAAAAATTGTTAGTGAATTACTTTCCGTTCAAGGTAAACCTGCCGATGTTGGCGGTTATTATTTGCCTGATGAAAAGAAAGCAAACGAAGTAATGCGACCAAGCGCAACGCTAAATAAAATAGTTGATGAAATTTAGTTAACAGTTATTTTATATACCCATTATTAAGGCTCAGATAACTGAGCCTTTTTTTATAATCAATTGTTGATTGATTTAGTCTTTAGAATACCTTAAGTAGCAAGTAAAGATTTAATATGTTTAAACCGAATAATTTTCTCAAAAGATTAAAATGAATAATAAAATAAACGACGATATATTCAGTGTATTTCCAATATTGGAAACTGAAAGGTTACTGTTAACAGAGTTTGAAAAAAGTGATGCAGAAGAACTATTTAAAATACGCTCAGACGAAAGAGTTTTGAAATTCCTTGATAGAGATAGTCATAAATCTGTTGAAGAATCGGAATTAATGATTGAGGGCATGATTAAGTCATATAAGAGCAAAGAAGGAATCAACTGGATAATCAGAGAAACAAATTCGCCTGATGTAGTTGGTTATATCGGATATTGGAGAATTATAAGAAATAATGTAAGAGCAGAAATCGGATATGCTATGAAACCTGAATACTGGGGTAAAGGCTATATGCAGGAAGCACTAACTAAAGTAATTGATTTCGGGTTTAATGAATTTTGCCTGCACAGCATTGAGGCTAATGTTAATCCTGATAATGCAAGCTCTATAAAACTATTAGAAAAATGCGGATTCAAAAGAGAAGCTTACTTCAAAGAAGATTATTTTTATAATGGAGAATTTTTAGACAGTGCCATTTATAGTCTGTTGGAACCAAATCGTTAAGACTTTAAGACAACAGAACTAATTCATTAATTTTTACAATTTGATAAAACCTTTTTATTGCGATATGTTGCAATAAAATATTTTAATAAATTTAAAATAGAATTACAATATGCGTCCATATATCCTTGCTGAAAGTAACTGGAAAGATATTAAGAATCGATCTATTGATCTTGCCATCCTACCCTGGGGTGCTACCGAAGCTCATAATTATCATTTGCCTTATTCTTCAGATGTAATTGAATCTGAAAATATTTCAATCTTTGCTGCTGAACAGGCTTTTAATAAAGGTGCAAAAATTATAGTCCTTCCTGCAATACCTTATGGTGTTAATACAGGACAGGCTGATATAAAACTTGATATGAATATAAACCCAAGTACACAGACTGCGATATTAAATGATTTAGTTGAAGTACTCAACCGTCAGAGTATTTATAAGCTTCTGATTGTTAATGGGCATGGCGGGAATGAATTTAAACCAATACTTAGGGAACTTGGATTAAAATATCCAAGAATGTTTTTAAGTTATTGTAATTGGTTTAATGCACTACCCAAAGAAAATTATTTTGAACATAACGGAGATCATGCTGATGAAATGGAAACAAGTTTGCTGTTATACCTTGCCCCTCATCTTGTTCTGCCATTAAATGAAGCAGGTAACGGTTATGCAAAGAGAATAAAAATTAAAGGAATGAAAGAAGGCTGGGCCTGGACAGAAAGAAAATGGTCTAAAGTTACTTCTGATACAGGTA
>CALLZX010000073.1 GCA_937858935.1 uncultured Ignavibacteriales bacterium
GCCCCAGCCGATATTAAAAAGGAAGGAAGTTCATTTGATCTTGCAATTGCAATTGAATTCTTGCTGCTGAAGAATTTGTATCTGATAAATTTTTATCTGATTCTGTTTTTCTAGGTGAGTTATCATTGGATGGAACTTTAAGACATATTAAAGGTGCACTACCGATTGCAGTTGAATCTAAGAAAAAAGGAATTAAGCGAATTATCCTTCCTAAAGAATCAGCAAATGAAGCTGCTATTGTTGATGGAATTGATGTTTACGGATTTGTAAACTTAACCGAAGTGATTTCTTTTTTAAATGAAGATTCAAACCCTGAAAAAACTTTTACAGATAAAAAAGATTTATTCTCATCCATCAATTCTTATCTTCATGATTTTTCCGATGTTAAAGGGCAAGAGAATGTTAAGCGTGCATTAGAAGTTGCCGCAGCCGGTGCACATAATATTTTAATGATAGGTCCTCCCGGTTCAGGTAAAACAATGCTTGCAAAAAGACTACCATCAATACTTCCTCCATTAACATTTGATGAAGCTTTGGAAACTACAAAAATTCATTCGATAGCCGGAATCTTACCGAAACATAAAGCAATAATTACTGAGAGGCCTTTTAGAAGTCCACACCACACAGTATCAGATGCTGCTTTAGTTGGTGGAGGATCATTTCCAAAACCGGGCGAGGTATCTTTTGCTCACTTTGGAGTTTTATTTTTGGATGAGTTACCAGAGTTTAAAAAAAATGTTTTAGAAGTTTTACGTCAACCACTTGAGGATGCAAAAGTAACAGTAAGTCGTTCAAAATTATCGTTAGAGTTTCCAGCAAACTTCATGTTAGCTGCCGCGATGAACCCCTGCCCATGCGGATTTTACACAGATCCAAATAAAGAATGTACTTGTGCACCACCACAAATCCAAAAATACATGGCAAAAATTTCCGGTCCATTATTAGATAGAATAGATATTCACATTGAAGTTCCGGCTGTTAAGTACAAAGAATTATCATCAAAATCTTTTGGAGAAAAATCTGAAGACATTAGAAAGCGAGTAATTGCTGCTCGACAAGTTCAATTAGAAAGATTTAAAGATTATAAAAATGTATTTAACAATGGTGATATGGGTTCAAAGGAAGTTAGAACTTTTTGTAATTTGGATGAGCAGGGTGAAGGATTATTAAAAATGGCAATGACTAAATTAGGTTTATCAGCAAGAGCTTATGATAGAATTTTAAAAGTTAGCAGAACAATTGCAGATCTTGAGCATGCAGAAAATATTTTACCACAACATATCAGTGAAGCAATACAGTACCGCAGTCTCGATAGAGAACTTTGGAAACATTAAAAAAAAAGCCGAGACAATGCTCGGCTTTATCAATATATAATACTTCTTAATTTAGAGCTACAGTTGCTTCCATTACAGTTTGATATCCAAATAGTCTTACGCCTTCAACACCGTATTTACCATACTCAGGAATTGAAAACTTCGTGCTCCAAGGTCTCTGCAAGAAAACAAAAAAGCTTTTATCTTTTGTAGTAATTTCTGCAAAAACATATTTTAGGCTACTTGGCCATGTACCAGCGCATTCTACTACAACACTGCTATTATCCACTTTCCATCCGTTAACTACAACCTCATTCATAATAGAATTATTTTCAAATGGTGAAACAGCTTCGTGTGTGAAGTTACCTAATGGCACACCATAAACTTCTACTTTTTGAACTTGATTCAGATCTAAGCCAATCACTTTAAAAGATTCGTTCTCAATATTATCTACAAAGAACATCTTTGGAGAAATATCTTGTACATAAGTTACTAAAACAAAGAGTTGAACAAATTTTTTCGAGCTTTCAGTCATATAAAACTCAACTGCATTTTCTTCTTCAAGATTTAAGAGTTTTAATCCGTCTACTTTTGAAAAATTGTAAAGATAAGAATAAGGATACACAGGAGAAGGTGTTGTTTCTGAAACACCGGGAACTGTTTTTTCCATTACTGGATTTGTTAGAAAAGAATTATCGTTTACATCTGAGCAAGATGTTAGAGAGAACAAGAAAAGTACTGCGAATAGGACTACTAAGTTTTTCATAAAGGGCCCCTAAATTATTTTGTTGTTGATTATTTAATTGGTTTTTTACCAGTTGGTCTTAACGCGACAAATAGCGTACCGTTTTTGGCGAAACGCAAAATACTTCATAATTAAAACTATTTTGAATCTCTAATGTAGATATTGAATAATTTTTACCTGAAGATTTTGACTTCGGTAATAATTACAGATGTTTCTCGTCAAATCAATGGTTGTTGTGTAATGATATAACAAAATATTTGCATTTTTGTTTGAATAAAAATATATTTGTCGCTCGCTTTTAATTTAGCATTTTTCTGGGCGGACGCCGGAGTTGGAGAGCCGGGGCGGACTGTAAATCCGTTGGCATGCGCCTTTGGGGGTTCGAATCCCTCGCCGCCCACAAATAATTTAATTTATAAGTTTCTTTTAGAAACTTTTTTGTTCTTTAGGATAATTGAAAATGCGGGAGTAACTCAGTTGGCTAGAGTCACAGCCTTCCAAGCTGTTGGTCGCGGGTTCGAATCCCGTCTCCCGCTCTAAATGAGCTTGACTCATAAACTGTGTAGTTCTTTAATTTTATGTGCTAACACATCTCCGCTGACGTAGCTCAGTTGGTAGAGCACATCCTTGGTAAGGATGAGGTCACCGGTTCAATCCCGGTCGTCAGCTCAATAGAAAAGGTTTGAATAGTTTAAGGAAGATAAATGGCAAAAAGCAATATTAGACAAATCATTGTTTTGGAAAGCACTGCTGGTACAGGTTATCGATATTCTACAACAAAGAATAAAAGAACCCATCCTGCACGTGTTGAGTACAAAAAATATGACCCTGTTGTTAGAAAACACGTAGTTTTTAAAGAAACCAAATAACTGAATACGTCAGTGGCTCAATTGGTAGAGCAGCGGTCTCCAAAACCGCAGGTTGGGGGTTCGAGTCCCTCCTGACGTGCTGAAATTTGAAAGGTTATTATGAAAGATAAAATAATTGCATTCTTTCAGGATGTTGTTAAAGAGATGAAAAAAGTTACTTGGCCAACTAAGGAAGAACTTATTGAATCTACAAAAATTGTTATTGTCGTTTGTATTGTTCTGTCACTTTTTACATATGTAATTGATATGATAATTAACCAGGCTTTTAAAGGGATATTTTAGGTGCAGAATTAAATGGAAACCAGATGGTACGTGGTAAGAACTTTTTCGGGTCATGAAAACAAAGTTAAGAATCTTCTTGAAACTGGACTTAATGATCATGAGCACTTAAAAGCTAAAATTTCCGAAATTTTAGTTCCAATGGAAAAAGTTTTTGAAGTTAAAGATGGTAAGAAAAAGAGCAAAACTAAGAATTTTTTTCCCGGATATATCTTGGTTAATTGTGATCTTGATAATCAGGTTAAGGATTTTATTCTGAGTACCCAATCGGTTATGGGATTTTTAGGAACAGGCGGAAATCCTAATCCACTCCAACCAGAAGAAGTAAGAAGAATTGTTGGGCGTTTATCACAGGATAGTACTACGGAAAGAATGGAAACCATTTTTAGAAATGGTGACTTAGTTAAAATTATTGATGGTCCTTTCAATAATTTTTCTGGAATGATTGAAGAAGTAAATGAAGAAAAAATGAAAATAAAAGTTATGGTCTCAATTTTTGGTAGAAAAACTCCAGTTGAGATCGATTTCACTCAAGCAGAAATAGAAAAATAATTGTAGATATTAAGCAGGTTATAAAATGGCTAAAAAAATTGATTCTTATATAAAATTACAAATTCCAGCAGGTAAAGCTAATCCTTCACCTCCTGTTGGTCCAGCACTTGGTCAAAAGGGTGTAAATATTATGGAGTTCTGTAAGCAATTTAATGCAAGAACTCAGGATAAAGATGGTTTAATAATCCCCGTAGTTATCACGGTCTTTAGTGATAAGTCTTTTACTTTTATCACAAAAACTCCTCCTGCTTCCGTGCTACTAAAAAGAGCTGCAAAGCTTGAGAGAGGATCTGCTGAATCACACAGGACAAAGGTTGGCAAAGTTTCTCGAAAACAGGTTAAAGAAATAGCTGAAGTAAAAATGCCAGATCTAAACGCATTCGATATTGATCATGCAATGAGCATGATTTCCGGTACTGCTAGAAGTATGGGAATAACAGTAGAAGAATAAAGTAAGTATTTATTTGATGTTTTTTAAATTTATTGGTGATTAAAGATGCAAACAACGAAGAGAAATAAAGAAATTTTAAAATCAGTTAACGTGGATAAAGAGTATACTCTTCCCGAAGCAATAGCAATCTTGAAAGATCAATCCAAAGTAAAATTTGTAGAATCTTTAGATTGTGCTATTCGTTTAGGAGTTGATCCTAGACATGCTGACCAAATGGTTAGAGGTACTGTTTCTCTCCCTCATGGAACTGGTAAAACTGTAAAAGTACTAGTTATCGCTAAGGGTGCTAAAATTCAAGAAGCTTTAGATGCTGGTGCTGATTATGCAGGATTTGAAGACTTGCTTGAAAAAATTAAAGGCGGATGGGCTGATGTTGATGTTATAGTCGCAACACCAGATTCTATGGCTGAACTTGGAAAATTAGGTAAAATATTAGGACCTAAAGGTCTTATGCCTAATCCTAAAAGTGGAACGGTTACGATGGATGTTGCTAAAGCAGTTAAGGAAGTTAAAGGCGGAAAGATTGAATTTAGAGTTGAAAAAACAGGAATTGTACATACTTCATTAGGTAAATTAAATTTTGAAACAGAAAAACTAGTTGATAATACAAAAGCATTTCTTAACACAATAGTTAAAATGAGACCATCTACTGCAAAAGGTCAATATGTTAAGAGTTTGTTTTTATCAAGTACAATGGGTCCCGGACTTAAAATCGCTAAAGATGAATTAAGTCTTAACGTATAAAGAATTTACGCGCTCGTAATAAATAATAGCTTCTAACCGACCCGAAATAATTAATTGTGATACGGGAGAAAAATGAATAAGAACGAAAAAGCAGAGTTAATTGCCGAAGCTAAAGAATTAATCCAGAATGCATCAGCAGTCTATCTTACTGACTATTCTAAAATCAATGTTGCAGACATAAGTGAAATTAGAAATCAGTTTAGAAAAGATGGAGTTAAATACAGAGTATTTAAAAATACCCTATTTAAACGCGCTCTTGTTGAGTCTGGTAAATTCGAAAAGCTGGCAGATCATCTTGAAGGGATGACCGGATTTGCATTTGCTTCAACAAATCCAGTTGCACCAGCCAAGATAATTAAGAAGTACAATGATACTTCACAGAAGTTCCCTCTTAAAGCTTGCTACATCGAAACACAGTATTATGATGGTAGTAAACTTAAAGAATTAGCAGAATTGCCTACTAAGGAAGAAGTAATTGCCGGTATACTCGGTAGTCTAAATTCCCCTGCATCAGGCATAGTTGGATCTATTGCAGCTGTAATTAGAGACTTAGTTAGTGTAATTGATGAAGTCTCGAAGAAAAAAGCAGCATAATTAAATTAGAAATTAAATTCAGGAGAAATGAAAATGTCAGAAAAAGTTGCACAAGCACTAGAATTAATAAAAGGTATGTCTCTTCTAGAAGCTTCAGAATTAAAGAAAGCACTGGAAGAAGAATTTGGTGTTACAGCATCTGCACCAGTTATGATGGCTGGACCAGCTGCTGCATCTGCGGCACCTGTAGAGGAACAGACAGAATTTGATGTTATTCTTCAGACCGCTGGCGAGAAGAAAATTAATGTTATTAAAGTAGTTAGAGCTCATACAGGTCTAGGCTTAAAAGAAGCTAAAGATCTTGTAGATGGCGCTCCTAAAACAGTTAAAGAACAAGCATCAAAAGATGAAGCCGAAAAAATCAAGAAAGAGCTTGAAGAAGCCGGCGCAACTGTTACTTTAAAATAGTTTTTAAAAGCTAGATTATATGATCCTTTTTAAGTGATAAGACGGGAAATTCCGTCTTATCGCTTTTGTTTTATGTAGAGAACGTTGTTAATGATGCTCATTTAATAGCATTTGATTAATTTTAGGAGGTTTTCAATTGGATAATAAGCGTATTTCCTTTGGCCGGATTCCATCAGTTATTGATATACCAGATCTTTTAGGAATTCAAACTGAAACATTTGAAGATTTTGTTCAGCTTGATACTCATCCCCTTAAAAGAGAAATAAAAGGGTTACAACAGGTATTTTTAACTAATTTCCCGATTTTTGATAATAAAGAAAATTACAGATTAGATTTCTTAGAGTACTATGTTGAAAAACCAAGATTTTCTGTTGAAGAATGTTTAGAAAGAGGACTTACTTTTGCTGCACCTCTAAAAGCTAAATTAAGACTTTCAACAAAAGATCCTGAAACAGAAGAATTTATAAATACTGTTGAACAAGAAGTATATCTTGGCAATTTACCATTTATGACAGAAAAGGGAACTTTTGTCATCAATGGTGCAGAGAGAGTAGTTGTATCTCAATTGCACAGATCGCCTGGTGTTGCCTTTGCACAGACTGTACATCCTAATGGTACCCCGATTTACTCAGCCAGAATTATTCCATTGAGAGGTTCTTGGGTAGAGTTTGCAACGGATATAAACTATGTAATGTATGTTTATATTGATCGTCGAAAGAAATTTCCTGCAACAACTCTTTTGCGTGCTCTTGGATTTCAATCCGATGAAGAAATATTAAAGTTATTCGGTCTTGTTGAAAATGTTACCGTTAAAAAAGCAAAGTTGGAGAATTATTTAGGCAGAATGATTGCCAGTGATATTTTTGATATGTCTACCGGAGAAATTTTCCTTACACGTGATTCAATACTATCCGAAGAAGATCTAGAAAGAATTAATGATGCTGAAGTTGATGTTTTAAAATTTATCAAATCAGATTCATCAAACGATCAGAATTTAGTTGTAAACACCTTAAGAAAAGATACTTCACATACTCGTGAAGAAGCTTTATATGCTATTTACAGGCAGTTAAGATCAGGAGAAGCTCCGGACTTAACAACCGCTGAAACATTAATCGAAAAACTTTTCTTTAATGATAAAAGATATGATTTGGGTGATGTTGGTCGTCATAGAATGAATCACAAATTAGAATTAAACATTCCAGAAACAACAACTGTTTTAACTGTTGAAGATATTATCTCAATTATGAGATATATAATTGACCTTAAAGAAGGAGCAGTATCAGTTGACGATATAGATCATCTTGGAAATAGAAGAATAAGAACTGTTGGTGAACAATTAGGACAGCAGTTTAATGTTGGTATGGCACGTATGGCAAGGACTATTAAAGAACGAATGAACATGCGTGATTCTGAAAACTTTACTCCCCAAGATTTAGTTAATGCAAGAACAATCAGTAGCGTTATAAATGCCTTCTTTGGAACTAATCAGCTTTCCCAATTTATGGATCAAACAAATCCATTAGCTGAGATGACACATAAGAGAAGAATGTCTGCATTAGGACCAGGCGGACTTACTAGAGAAAGAGCAGGGTTTGAGGTTCGTGACGTTCATTATACACACTACGGTCGTTTATGTCCAATTGAAACACCTGAAGGCCCAAACATTGGTTTGATTTCATCTCTTACAATTTATGCAAGAGTTAATAGATATGGATTCTTAGAAACCCCGTATAGAAAAGTTGTAAAAGGCAGAGTAACTGAAGACGTTGAATATTTGACAGCTGAACATGAAGATGCATTTACAATTGCACAGGCAAATGCACCAATCACCGAGTCAGGAAAATTTGTTAATGAAAGAGTTAAATCAAGATTAAAAGGTGAATTCCCAATTGTACATCCAGAAGATTTGCAATTTATGGATGTTGCACCTGCACAGATTGTAAGTGCGGCTGCAGCATTGATACCATTCCTCGAGCATGATGATGCGAACAGAGCGTTGATGGGTTCTAACATGCAGCGTCAATCAGTTCCTTTATTAAAACCAGAAGCTCCAATTGTGGGAACTGGAATGGAAGGAAAAATTGCTCATGACTCAAAGGCATTATTATTAGCTGAGGACAATGGTTATGTTGAATATGTTGATGCAAATAAAGTAGTTGTAAAGTATGATATAAACCCCAATAGCTTTGAAGCATTAACAAGCTTTAATGAAATCCGAGAAGTAACATATACCCTTACAAAATTCCATGGAACAAACCAGGAAACATGTATCAATCAGGTTCCTATTGTAAAAGAAGGACAAAAGCTTAAAAGAGGTGATGTTCTTGCTGATGGTGCAGCTACTGATGGTGGCGAACTAGCATTAGGAAGAAACGTCTTAGTTGCATTTATGCCTTGGAGAGGATACAACTTTGAGGATGCTATAATTATTAGTGAAAGAGTTGTAAGCGAAGATGTTTATACATCAATCCACATTGAAGAATTTGAATTACAGGTTAGAGAAACTAAACGTGGTGAGGAAGAATTAACACGTGAAATTCCAAATGTTAGTGAAGAAGCAGTTAAAAATCTGGATGAGGATGGTATAATTAGAGAAGGTGCTGAAGTTAAAGAAGGCGATATCCTCATTGGTAAGATAACACCTAAGGGTGAAACTGATCCAACACCGGAAGAAAAACTATTACGTGCAATATTTGGAGATAAAGCGGGCGATGTTAAAGATGCATCGTTGAAAGCTCCTCCAGGACTTAAAGGAACAGTTATTAAAACTCGTTTGTTTAGTCGTAAAAAACGTGATAATGATTCTAAAAAACAAGAGAAAATTGCTTTTGATAAACTTGAGTTAGAATTTAAAAGAAAACTTCAGGATCATTATCTAAAGTTGGTTGAAAAACTCACTAGGATTACAAGAGATCAAACCACTACCGGAATAAGAGATCTTGATGGCAGTGTTGTTTTAAGAAGTGGTTCAACAATTAAAGATGAAACATTCTCAGGAATGGAAGATGTAACCAAACTTGATTATACACTTGAGTGGTTCGAAACTAAAAAAACCAATAATCTTATTAATTCACTTTTTAAAAATTATTTCCTTATCAAAACAGATATTGAAGAAGATTTTAAAAGAGAAAGAATTAAAATTCAAAGTGGTGATGAGTTGCCTCCTGGAATTGTGCAGCTTGCAAAAGTTTATGTTGCTAAAAAGCGTAAGCTTTCTGTTGGTGATAAAATGGCAGGACGACACGGGAATAAAGGTGTTGTGGCTAAAATAGTACCTGCAGCAGATATGCCTTATTTACCTGATGGAACTCCGGTGGATATTATCCTTAATCCACTTGGTGTACCTTCTCGTATGAACCTTGGACAGTTGTATGAAACTGCATTGGGCTGGGTAGGAAAAAAACTTGGAGTAAAATTCGCAACTCCAATTTTTGATGGTGCTAAAGTAGAAGATGTTGATGAGTGGTTAACAAAAGCAGGATTAGAAACCGGAAGTAAAACAGATTTGTTTGATGGAAGAAGCGGTGAAAAAATGCATCAGAAAGTTACATGCGGATACATTTATATGTTAAAATTGAGTCACTTGGTTGATGATAAAATCCATGCAAGGTCAATTGGGCCATACTCTTTAATTACTCAGCAGCCACTTGGCGGTAAAGCACAATTTGGCGGTCAGAGATTTGGAGAAATGGAAGTATGGGCACTTGAAGGTTACGGTGCTTCTCACATCCTTCAAGAAATCTTAACAATAAAGAGTGATGATGTCGCCGGTAGAGCAAAAGTATATGAAGCAATAGTTAAGGGTGAAAACTTACAGGAACCAAATATTCCTGAATCGTTTAACGTTCTTATTAAGGAACTCCAGGGCTTAGGTCTGGACATCAAAATAAATTAACGTTAAACATTATTTCACTTAGAAATTAGGAGATATAAAATGGCTTTTAGAGTTCAAGAAAATGCAATGAGAGATATTAACAGTATCACCATCGGCTTAGCAAGTCCTGATGATATTTTGTCAAGATCATATGGTGAAGTAACCAAACCGGAAACAATTAATTACAGATCGTTCCGTCCTGAAAAAGATGGATTGTTCTGTGAGAAAATATTCGGGCCAACGCGCGATTGGGAATGCTTTTGCGGTAAATACAAAAGAATCAGATACAAAGGTATTATCTGTGATCGTTGCGGCGTTGAAGTTACACAGAAGAGTGTAAGACGTGAAAGAATGGGACACATTGGTCTAGCGGTTCCAGTTGTACACATCTGGTTTTTTAGAACGCAACCATCAAAAATTGGAAACATAATAGGTGTTAGTCTTAAAGAACTTGAAAAAATAATTTATTATGAATCATATGTTGTACTAAATCCTGGTATAACTGGATTAAGCAGATTAGATCTTATTTCTGAAGATCAATACTTTGAAGTTATGAATTCTTTGCCTGATGGAAATGAAAAATTGGATAATGATGATCCAAAGAAGTTTGTTGCTAAAATTGGTGGCGATGCAGTTAAAGAAATTCTCAAGAAAACAAATGTTGAAGAACTTTCGAAGCAGCTTAGAGAAGCTGTAAAAGTTGAGACATCACAACAGAAAAAAGCTGACTTCTTAAAAAGATTACGTGTACTTGAAGCATTTAAAGAAGAAGAGGGAAAAGTTCCGAACAGACCTGAATGGATGGTATTAAATTATATTCCAGTCATTCCACCTGAACTTCGTCCATTAGTTCCACTTGAAGGTGGAAGATTTGCTACAAGTGATCTTAACGATTTATATCGTCGAGTTATTATTCGTAATAACAGATTAAAAAGATTAATAGATATTAAAGCTCCGGAAGTAATTCTTCGAAACGAAAAAAGAATGCTACAGGAAGCAGTAGATGCTTTGTTTGATAACTCAAGAAGAGGCAGTGCAGTTAGAAGTGATAACAACCGTCCTTTAAAATCATTAAGCGATATGCTTAAAGGAAAACAAGGAAGATTTCGCCAGAATCTTTTAGGAAAAAGAGTTGATTATTCAGGTCGTTCTGTAATTGTAGTTGGTCCAGAATTAAAACTTCATCAATGCGGACTTCCTAAGGATATGGCTGTTGAACTTTTCAAACCGTTTATTATTCGTAAGCTTATTGAAAGAGGACATAATAAAACCGTTAAGAGTGCAAGAAAAGTTGTTGATAGAAAAGATCCCGTTATTTGGGATATACTTGCAAAGATTATTGAAGCTCATCCGATTTTGTTAAACCGTGCACCAACACTGCATAGACTTGGAATCCAGGCTTTTCAACCAAAGCTCATTGATGAAAGAGCTATACAACTGCATCCGATGGTTTGTACAGCTTTTAACGCGGATTTTGATGGTGATCAGATGGCTGTTCACGTGCCACTATCTTATGAAGCCCAACTTGAAGCTTCACTATTGATGTTAAGCAGTCACAATATTCTTTCTCCACAAAATGGAAGTCCTATTGTTGTTCCTACTCAGGATATCGTTTTAGGATGTTACTACTTAACAAAATACCGCGAAGGTGATAAAGGCGAGGGAATGATTTTCTCTTCCCCTTCTGAATTGATTATCGCATACGATAACAGAGTGGTTGGATTACATGCTAAAATCAAGGTTAGAGTTGATGGTGAAATGATTGAAACTACAACTGGCAGAGTTATTTTCAATCAAATCGTTCCAAAAGAAATGGGATATATAAATCAGTTATTAATCAAAAAGGCTTTTGGCGGAATTATAGGCAAGATGTTCATGAAACTTGGTAATAAAGTTACTGCTAAGTTTCTTGATGATTTAAAAGATTTAGGATTTAGATATTCAACAGCAGGCGGATTATCCGTAAGCTTTGGGGATATGATAATCCCTGAAGAAAAAGAAGCTTTGATTACTAAAGCAAACAAAAAAGTTGAAGGCATTCTTAATGAACACGAAATGGGTGTTATTACAGATGCTGAGAGATATAATAAAATAATTGACGTTTGGACGCATACAACGAATGATGTTGCCCGTGCGTTGATGGAAAAAATTAAACAGCACAATAAAGGATTTAACTCATTACACATGATGGTTGACTCTGGTGCTAGAGGATCGCAAGAGCAGGTGAGACAATTGGCGGGTATGAGAGGTTTGATGATGAAACCTCAAAAGACTCTTTCAGGTCAAGCTGGTGAAATTATCGAAAATCCT
>CALLZX010000074.1 GCA_937858935.1 uncultured Ignavibacteriales bacterium
ATTGTTTCGCCTGCAGTAACGACGTCGTCTTTTTTTACTTTTACCTGCCACTGCTCCGGAACAATAATATCAACACGACTTCCAAATTTAATCATACCGAATCGATTTCCAATGTTTACGGAGTCTCCAACTTTCAAATCACTTACAATTCTTCTTGCAACAAATCCAGCAATTTGCGTGAACAAAACTTTTCCAGCGGGACTTGTAATTCCAATTTCATTTCTTTCATTTCGTTCTGATGCTTTATCTTCAAATGCAGCAATGTACTCGCCTTGAATGTATTTTACATATTCTACTTTGCCGGTAATTGGAATCCTGTTTACGTGAACATTCAGCGGAGACATAAAGATAGCAACCATTTTTGCTTTACCGTTGATGAATTTTTCATCTAAAACATCTTTTACAAATAAAATTCTTCCATCGGCAGGGGATACAACAATGTTTGATTTTTTTGGGACTGATCTTTCAGGATCACGAAAAAAGTTTAAAGTAAATACGACTAGAAAAACAGCTAAAAGTACAATTGGCACTCTAACAAAGTTTGAACTTGAAAAGATACTAATTACTATAAGTATGAAGACTACAATAAATACAATTCCCATCGTATTATAGCCATATTTAGTAAACATTATTTCACACTCGCTATATTAAAAAGGTGTTCGGTATATTTTTTTATTTCAGTAGGTGTAGAAAGTTTGTAAGGATTTGTCCATTTAACAGATTCATCTTTTGGAAAAATTTTTAAACTTGCCGGGGAAAAATCGCCAATAAGAAAAACCTTATCTTCATATTTACCAAAATGGCAGCAAACCTCTGCAAGTGTTTCATTTCGTCTTTCAAAAAAGGATTTTAAAACCGCGTTTATCTTTGAGCAAATTCTTGTAATTAATTTCATATCCTCAGGATTACACAAATCAAAGGCTAAAAGATGACTTTCGCTAATCACACTTTCTTTACCGCAACCATAATGAAATTCAAATATGGGAAGATTTAATTCCGATCCTTCCTTCATACCAAAGATTTTAGAATTTCTTTTGTCAGCGGAATTTAGAATTTTAATTCTGAAAGGATATTCCTGGTAGGTAGAAAATTTTAAAGAATTTTCGCCATCTTTTCTTAAAAATGCAGTTGGAATATGATATTCTTTCAGATAATCAAAAAAGAAAGCATTTGTTAGAGCAACTTTTTTGCCAATTTCTTTAACTTTAACTTTTTTTCCATCGGCAATCTGATAGTTATCAAGATATTCTATCAATTGATAATTCCCTTCATCAAAAGGAATATCTTTGTGCAGTATAGTCTCTATCATTTAACCTCTATTTTGATTTTTAGTTAGTAAAATTCAGGGCAGAAATTAGGCATATTAAATATATAAAGTCAATCGTTTATATTATATTTGGCTTCAAAAAAACAGAAAAAACAATTTTATAGGAGTACTTTATGAAGGGTGGAATGCAAGGAATGTTGAAACAGGTGCAAAAAATGCAGGCTGAGATGCAACGTGTACAAGGTGAACTTGGAAATATGACTGTTATCGAAGAAGCCGGCGGCGGAATGATAAAAGCTAAGGCAAATGGAATGAAAGAGTTGATTTCTATCGAAATTGATCCGCAAGTTATAAATTCTGAAGAAAAAGAGATTTTAGAAGATTTAGTAGTCGCTGCTGTTAACAAAGCGTTGCAATCCGCAAACAAAATGGCGGAAGATGAAATGGCAAAAGTGACGAAGGGTATGATTCCTCCAGGTCTTAACATACCGGGATTTTAAATTGCAGATAGCTGAACCACTTTTAATTGCAATTGAAGAGTTAAGTAAACTTCCCGGAATAGGAAGGAAAACTGCTCAAAGATTAGCACTGCACATTTTAAAAAACGAGCAAACTTCGGTGGATAATCTTGTAAAAGCAATTACAGAATTAAAAACAAAATTACATTTTTGTAACCGATGTTTTAATATTACAGAAGATGATCTCTGCGAGATTTGTAAAAGTGTTAAACGTGATGTGACAAAAATTTGTGTTGTTGAGGAAGCGAGCGATGTAATTGCAATAGAAAAGACTAATGAATACAACGGACTTTATCATGTTCTTGGCGGAGTTCTTTCACCTCTTTCCGGTATTACTGCTCATGATTTAAAAATTAAAGAGCTTCTTACAAGATTTGAAAGTGAAAATATTTCGGAAATCATACTTGCAATAAACCCTGATACTGAAGGCGAAACAACCTCGCTTTATCTTGCAAGATTGATAAAACCATTAAACATTAAAGTAACACGCATAGCACGTGGTATTCCTATCGGTGGTGATTTAGAATTTGCAGATGAAGCCACGATTGGCAGAGCAATGTTAAATAGAATGGATCTATGAAATCAGAATGGTTTAAAGATTGGTTTAACACGCAGGAATATTTAAATGTTTATCAGCATCGTAATGAAAGTGATGCAGAAGATCACATAAAACTTATTCTGGGTAATGTTAAAATTCCTTCCGGTGCAAATATTCTTGATATGGCTTGCGGTGCGGGAAGACACGCAATAATACTGGCAAGAAAAAATTTTCACTTAACTGCTGTTGATTTGAGTGAAAATCTGATATCCATTGCTGAGCAATCCGCACAGAATGAAAATCTTAAAATTAATTTTGTTCAATCTGACATAAGAAAATATAAAACGAATGATAAATTTGATCTCATCATAAATCTTTTTACAAGTTTTGGATATTTTGAATCAGATGAAGAAAACTATGCTGTCCTGCACAAAGCTTATCATCTATTAGTTGAGAATGGATTTTTTGTCCTGGATTTTTTTAATTCAGAATTTCTTCGGCAAAATCTAGTTGAATTTTCGGAAGAAAATTTGGGCGGTGCAGAGATACACCAATACAGAAAAATTAAAAATAACAGAATAACAAAGAAGATTGTTATCACTAAAAACGGCAACTTTAACACTTATGAAGAATCCGTTAGAATGTTTTCAAAAGATGAAATTGTGAATGCTATCCAAAATATTGGATTTGATATTTACAAAACATTTGGTGATTTTCTTGGTAACGAATTTGACGAACTTAGTTCACCTAGACTGATAATGATTTGTAAGAAATGAAAAAAATACTTTTTTTAACAATTATCTTACTTCCAATTTCAGCTTGCGATCTTTTTACAACCCGCAATGCTGAAAATCCTGATCAAACCAGATCTAATTTTCAACCCCCCGTTGAACCAGCAATAGTAATTGAGAACCTAAAAAGTTCATTGTCGGATAAAAACGTTCAAAATTACATTGCTTGCTTTGTGGATACAATTTTTGCGGATCAGACTTATAATTTTTCAGCATCAAGCGAAGCTATTTCACTTTACCAGATTTTTGTTCAAGGTTGGGGATTGAATGAGGAGAGAAGATATTTTAGCAGTGTAACAAATAGAGTTCCCGTTGATTTTCCTATTTCGCTAACTCTGTCAAATGAAAATTACAGCAGTCTAAGTGGTGATTCACTAGTTTATTCTGCAACGTATTCTTTAAATCTTCCAGTTTCATCTAGTGATCCGGTTCCTCAAAACTATGCGGGAAACCTTCAGTTTAATATGCTCCGTGATTCACGATCGGAATGGGTGATTTATTATTGGAAAGATACAAAAAGTGAATCGTTACCTAGTTGGAGTGAATTAAAAGGTAGTTTCTATTAAAAAGATAATAGTCATATTATTTTTGATTAATATTATTATTGGATGCACAAATCCTTTTGCGCCCAAATTAGATGATAATTTTGAAAACGTAAAACCACCGGTATCTGATCAAAAAGATATTGCAGGAGTATTTCAGAATTTTCAGTATGCTTATACTTTTAAGGATACAACTATTTATAGCGGATTAATTACCAGTGATTTTACTTTTACTTACCGAGATTATGATCAGGGGTTTGATGTTACGTGGGGAAGAGATGAAGAGATGAGGACCACTTATGGATTATTTCAGAACACTCAAAGGCTTGAATTGATATGGAATAATATAGTGCTGATAACGGAAGACTCGCTTTCAGCAAATATAATCAGAGGTTTTAATCTTACTATAACTTTTAATCCAACGGATGTTTTAAGAGTTGATGGCAGAGTGAATTTAACGTTACAAAAAAACAGTGATACAAAAATCTGGCGTATAAATCGCTGGATTGATGAATCAAACTTTTAAAGAATTAATTTTAGATTATATAATGATTTTATTCTGGATTAAAGAAGCATTTAAATTAATTGCAAGGTCAAAATTTTCTTTTTTACTTGCTCTTACTTCGATTACACTTTCTGTGATATTAATAACGGTATCAGTTTTTATTATTCGCTTTTCAAATCATTTTGAAGATCAATTAAGGAGCAATATTATCATCTCAGTATTTATTAAGGATAATTCGACTAATGACGAAATTGAACAGATAAAGTCTGAACTATCTCAACTTAAATATTTAAGTTCATCCGAATTTATTGATAAAGACAAAGCTGCTGAAATATTTATTAAAGAAACTGGTGAAGATTTTAGAAAGATTTTGGATTACAACCCTTTGCCAGCATCATTTAATCTTAAACTAAAAAATGAATATGCAAATCGGCAATCAATCAAGACAATTATTAAAACTCTTTCTGATTATAAATGGTCAGATGAAGTTATCTTCAGGCAGGATTTCTATCAGAAAATATTAGTGTACATCGATCAGGCAAAAATTTACGTTTTCGGATTAACGGGATTAATCTTTTTGGTATCGCTCTATCTTGTCTACAGCACGGTAAGATTAATTCTAAATTCAAAATATTCGGAATTGGAAACTATGAAGTTTGTCGGTGCAAAGCTATCAACAATAAAAATGCCCATTATACTCAATAGTGCCATAACAGGATTTTTAGCCGGTTGCATTGCATTGGCCATTGTTTGGCTACTCTATTTTTTTGTTAAGGGATTCCTGCTATCGATAGATAATGTAATTCCTAATAAAATTGAGTTTATAGTTATATTGCTTTCACTTGGACCAATTATTGGAATACTGGTAACAATAATTTCTTTAAGAAAAATTTCACTTAAGATTTGATTTGATTTATATTTAAGTATTAAGATTTGAATTTGATTAATAGTTAATAACTTCTCAACAATACTGGTTAAAGCTTGGCCAATCATAAAATATTTTTAATATCGTTTTTAATTTTAATCTCTTCATTGAGCTTTGCACAAATTTTACCATCATATCCTGAAAGATCATTCAATTCATTTTCAGATAGTTCATTTGCAAAATATATGCAAGCCTCTGAAGGTGTAATTGATCCTGAAGAATATAAAGTGGGACCAGGAGATAATATATTTATTTCCGTAAGCGGTATAGAAGAGCGCAACTTTAATTTATTAATTAACCACGAAGGTTTCTTATATATCCCGAGAGTTGGGTCAGTAGATTTACGAAATAAAAGTCTTGCTGATACAAAAGTCCTCATAAAATCACAACTAGAAAAAAACTTTAAGAATGTAGATATTTATATTGCCCTTGGTGAGGTTAGAAAAATAAAAGTATCATTAATAGGTAATGTAGTTAACCAATCATCATTTGTCTTAACTTCTAACTCCAGATTACAAGATATTATTAAAAATTCTGCTGGATTAAATTCTTCGTCTGACATTAGAAACATTAAAATAATTTCTAAGAATGGAACAACAGGCAATTATGATTTGCTGTCATTTTTTAGAAAAGGGGATTTGAAACAAAATCCTTATTTAAAAGATGGTGATATTGTTTTAGTTAATCCTGTAAATAAAGTTATAGCTATAATGGGCCATATTCTCTATCCAGCTACATATGAGTTTAAAGAAGGTGAAACACTCAACGATCTTATTGATCTTGCAGGAGGATTTTCGTACAAAGCAAGAAAAGATTCGATTGAACTTATTAGGTTCGCTGAAGATGGTATAACTCAATACAGTAAATATTATTCGTATGATTTTATACAACAAAACTCTATTGAACTAAAATATGGTGATCTGGCAGTTGTGCGAGAGTTGACTACATATTATGATGAGCAATGGGTAACTATAGAAGGTGAAGTTAAATATCCCGGCATATATAGAATAACAAAAGATGAAACTACTTTAACTGAAATTATTGCAGAAGCGGGTGGATTCCTCAAAGATGCTTCTTTAGTGGATGCAACTCTATATAGAAATATTGCAGATACTACATACGACCCTGAATTTGAAAGAATTAAACTTATTCCACGTGTTGATATGACTGATGATGAGTATGATTATTTAAAAGCAAAATCAAGACAACGTGTTGGCAGAATAGTTGTTGATTTTGACGCACTCTTTGCAAAGAATCAATTAAGTGAAGATGTGATTTTAAATAGGTTTGATAAAATTTCTATTCCTGAAAAGAAAAATTATATTACTATTATCGGACAAGTGGTTAGTCCAGGTAATTTGATTTTTAATGAAAAACTAGGAGTCCAGGATTATATACAATTAGCTGGCGGATTCAGCTGGCGGGCAGTCAAAGGTGATGTTAGAGTTATAAAGTCAAATACCGGCGAATGGGTTGAAGAAGACGATATAACAGTCTTAGAACCAGGTGATACAATATGGGTTCTAGAAGATCCGCCGCCACCTGAATTCTGGGACGTATTTTTAACATCGCTTACAGTAGTGGCACAACTAGCTGCGATTGTAGCAGCATCAGTCGCGGTAATAGTAGCAATGAGGTAATCAATGAGCTGGCATGAAATGTTAAATATAGTTTTGTTTAATTTAAAAACGATTTTAAAAATTACAATCTTCTCAACTGCGATAATTTTTCTAATATTATATTTTATTTATCCAAGAACGTATACTGCAATTGTAGTTGTTCTGCCACCAGAAAAAAATTCATCTCTTGGTGGGTTGGGTTCATTGTTAGCAACACAGGATTTATCAAATCTTATGACTGGCAATATGTCTAGCGCAAGTTCCCAGATATATGTGGAGATTCTTAAAAGTCGATCAGCATCACTTTTTGTAATCAACAAACTCAATATTCAAAAAGAGTACGATGAGGATGACATTTATGAAGCAGCAGGTAAGCTTAGTGAAGATCTTAGTGTTGAAATAAATAAAGAGGGTGTGATAAAATTAAGCGTTGAGGTTGATTCAAAATATCTACCTTTAATATTTAGTGATGAATATCAAGACAAAAAACTTTCTGCTGATTTATCAAATTCATTTATAGAGGCTTTAGATAAAATTAATCGTCAGAAATTATCTTCAAAATCAAAAAGAGCTAGGTTATTTATTGAGACTCAACTTCTGGAAACAAAGGCTAAGTTGGATACAGTTGAAAACGCTCTCATGGTTTTCCAGAAAAAGAATAAAACAATATCTCTTCCCGATCAATTAAAAACTGCTATTGAATCTGCAGCCAAAATTAAAACTGAAATTGTTAAAGCTGAGATGGAAATAGGGCTTTTACAGTATAATGTTCAAGATGATAACAAAACTTATCAATCCTTAAAAAGAAAACTTGAACAGTTAAAATTACAATATGATAAAATGGAGATGGGGAATCAAGATTATTTGATGGCTTTTAAAGATATTCCTGAACTTGGAAAAGAATTAGCAGGACTTTTTAGAGATGTAAAAATTCAGAATGAAGTTTATATGCTTCTTCAGCAGCAATACTATAAAGAGAAAATACAGGAGAATCGTGACCTGCCAACTGTAGAAGTATTAGATGAAGCCGTTCCACCATTAAAAAAATCAAGTCCCAAAATTTTCACATCAACAATTACTGGTGGAATCCTTGTGTTTCTGTTTACTGCACTTGTTATTGTATTAAGTCAACGGAAGAAATTCGATTATAAAAAAAATGTTAAAGTTGATCAACAAATCTCATTTGGTAGGTAAATAATATCATTAATATTTGCATTAACAGAATTGGTGATATAACTTTATTAGTACATACAACCATTTTTTAATTACAAATCATATTTAACAGTGTAGCACTTAAATTTTTAGATCAAACTAAAAAATCACATTAAAGATTTATCAGCGAAGCTAATTTATTTAATAGGAAAATAGAAATGTGCCCACTCTGTAGTGAAATAAAATTTAATTTTATTGGTAAACCTAAGATCAGTAAAAAAGTTGAAAGTATCGTAAGACTAGATTATTCAATAGTACAATGTACTTCGTGCAGTTTTTACTATATAAGTCCAAAACTTGATTTGACATCTGCAGAATGGCAAATATTGTACGATGATGAATATTTTGAACCAATGACTAATTGGCATTTTATAAAGCGTGAGCAAGATTTAAGTCAACGATTCAATAATTTAAATAAATTTACGAGTCACAAAGTTAAAAGGTTTTTAGATGTTGGCTGGGGGGAAGGTTATGGCTTGATTAAAGCTGCAAACATGGGCTGGGAATCTTATGGGATTGATATTTCAGATCTGCGAATTCCTGAAGCGAAAGCAGATAAAATCAATTTTGTTCAATCGGATCTTATCTCTGCTAAATTTCAAGAAAACTATTTTGATTGTGTTTATGTAGACTCGGTTCTTGAACATGTTCCAAATCCCTTGGAATTACTTTGTGAATTAAAACGAATTACAAGCAAAGGTGGAACAATATATATTGGTGTTCCCAATGAAGATTCCTTATTTACTAAAGTTCTTCAGATTGCGTATAAATTATCCGGCAGGTCAGAAGAATCTTCAAGATTAAAACCTTTTGCACCACCATTTCATATAGGTGGTTTCACAAAGGACTCATTACAATTCGCAATAAAAAAAAGTGGTTTATCAATTAATAAATTAAGGAACTTTGCTTCAAAGAGTGATATTCTAAATTATAATATTTTATCGCGCGGCTTTTTCATTGCAGCCTTTTATTTACCAATTTCATTATTAGCTATTCCACTCAGAATGGAAGTATATTTTGAAGCATATTTGAAAAAATAAATTTATTTGTATTGTTAAAAACACTTTAAAAAGTTTTTTATACTTAAGAAAAATTATATGATCAAAAAAAAAATAGTTGATTTTCTCAACCGCAAAGGATTTTATGCTCTATTCAAATTTTATAAAGATAAAATTTATAAGAATCGTATTGAAAAAGAACTTGAAAAAAAGAGATTAGAATTTTATTCTAATATAGTTTCAAAGGGAGATTTCTGTTTTGATGTTGGTGCTAATTTAGGTAATAGAACAGATGTGTTTTTAAACCTTGGGTGTAAAGTTTTAGCAGTTGAACCTCAACCACAACTAGTTAAATACTTAAAAAATAAATTTCGAAATAAAATTATCTTAATTCCAAAAGCAGTTGGTGCTAAACGGGGGAAATCAAAAATGTTGGTAAGTGCAGATTCTCCACTTTCCTCTTTATCAGCGGAATGGGTTAATGAAGTTAAAAAAAAGAGATTTGATAATGTTGTGTGGGATAAAACTATTGATGTTGAATTAATTACTTTGGATGATTTGATTGGAGAATACGGAAAACCAGATTTTTGCAAGATCGATGTGGAAGGATTTGAACTTGAAGTCTTGAAGGGTTTAACTCAATCTATAAGACTTTTATCATTTGAATTTACCATCCCTGAATTTACAGAAAAAGCAATTCAATGTTTGAACTATTTGAGTACGTTAGGTAACTTTACTTGTAATTATTCTTCAGGAGAATCTCTCAGTTTTAGTCAAAAAGATTGGTTAGTTCCAACTAAGTTTATCCCATTATTAAGGTTATTGCCTGAACACGGAGTTGTTGATGGAGATATTTATGTCAAATTCATTTAGTTGGCCAGATGAATTTATATTGTAATATACACTGATATAATGAATACAAACGAACTTGTAAGTTCCATTGCTAAAGCCTCTATCATTTTGTTTATTATTGGAATTGCTGGAAAAATAATTGGTTTTTTAAGGGAAGTTATTTATGCAAATAATTTTGGTTTAAGTAATGAATTTGATCTATTCTTAACTGTATCTGCGATTCCAATAGTAATTAATACCGCAGTTTTGTTTTTGAGCCAGCATTATTTTATTCCATCATACAATAGAATAAAAAATCAGGATTTCAATAGTAGTAATATTGACAAATTTGGGGATGAATTCTTCAATTATACATTTTGGTGGTTTTTAATTTCTAGTATAGCTATAGCTCTAGGATTAGCGATATTATCACAACCAATCATGCAATTTTATCTTTCATCGGTTTCCATTGATATTCAGAATAAAGGGACCCACATATTTTTACTCTTTCTATTGACAATCCCTATAAACTCTTGCATATCTGTTATAACAGCCTACTTGCAAGCTAATTTTAATTTTATATATCCAGTAGTTTTGCAACTCGTACTAAACCTAATCATAATCGTGATTATATTATTATTTACTAGTACTTTTGGTATATATATACTGCCCCTTAGCTTTATACTCGGCTACATTATCGTTTTTATTTTAATTTCCAGACCGGTTCTCAAAAAATTGAAATTCACTGCTTCAAAAATTTTTATATCAAAATATCAAAAATCAGAAATTAATATATTAATCTCATTAATATTTATTGAAGGTTTCTCACTATCTTATATTTTAGCTGACAGATATTTTATAGGAGTAGTTCCTGAGGGAGGAATAGCCTCTTTGAATTATGCGACTGTTATCTATCTACTTCCTATAACAATATTTTCTATTCCACTTATAACAACAATATTTTCAAAATTCTCACAATCAAGTGTAAAAACGCCTGGTTCAATGGTTCAAGATTTTATCAGTGCATCGAAAATTAATATTTATATAATTATTCCATCGATAATTATACTGATTTATTGGGGAGAATATTTTCTAAGATTATTTTATGAGAGGGGGCAATTCAAAGCATCTGATACTATAATTACTCACCAAGCGTTGCAGTATTACTGTCTTGGGCTAGTGTTTTACTCATCATATTTAATTGTTGTTAAGTTGTTATATAGTCTGAGTGAATATTTTAAAGTGCTGATTATTTCAATAATAGCTCTTGTACTTAAAATTGCTTTAAATTTTATTTTGGTAAATAGTTTGGAACAGAATGGACTCGCTTTATCGACTTCTTTAATTTATATTTTTCTGTTTTTAATTGGTTTCCATTTTGCTCATAATAAACTGAATTCGAATAACAAGTTTATACATATAAGTACAATAATTTATTTTTTAATTAATGCGATTATATCTTATATAGTATCTAATATTTTTATTTTGTTATTAAATATAGATTCTGTGTTAACAAATTTACTGGGAATTACAATTTTCTTGTTTTTATATGTAATAAATTCGCGCTTACTTGATGATAATGAATTCAATTTAATTAATGATGCGATAATTAAATTCTTATCTCTTAATAGAATTGTTAAATCAAAAGTTGTTTAAATAAATGTTTTACTAATAATTTTAAAATATTAAATGATTATTTCCCAAACCCCACTACGAATTAGCCTCTCAGGAGGTGGGACTGATTTTCAAGAATATTATTCCCAGAATGAAGGATTTGTTGTGTCTGCAGCAATCGATAAATATGTCTTTGTCATCATTAAAGAGAGATTTGATGATCTTATTTATATTAACTATACTAAAAAAGAAATTGTCTCTTCAATAAATGAAATACATGAATTAGTTAGAGAAGCATTAAATAAAACCGGATTGACAAAAGGGATTGAAATTACAATGCTTGCTGATGTGCCTTCCGAGGGATCAGGACTTGGATCATCAAGCAGCTTAACTGTCGGTTTGTTAAATGCAATGTATGCGTTTCAAGGAATTCAAGTTTCCGCAAAACAACTTGCTAGCGAAGCCTGTCAAATTGAAATTGAGGTACTAAAAAAACCAATTGGGAAACAAGATCAGTATATTACAGCTTATGGTGGGTTAAGATGGATTAGATTTAATAAGAATGATAGTGTTGATACTGAGCTTATAACTGTTCCAAATAATCTAAAAAGAAAATTGGGAGCTAATCTGTTATTATTTTATACAAACATAACAAGAAAATCCTCTGCAATTTTAACTGAGCAGAAGAAAAACATAGATAGCAAAATCGAATATCATAACAAAATCAAAGTACTAGCAATTGATGTTGATAGTAAATTAAGGAGTGGTTCTTTTGATGATGTCGGCAAAATT
>CALLZX010000075.1 GCA_937858935.1 uncultured Ignavibacteriales bacterium
TTATAGTAACCGGGTTCTTTATATTCATCAATAAGTTTAGAATACACAATACTTTTTCATAACAACCTTTAACTATTTGTTATAAAGTTGGATGAATTAATTTTAACAAATCCTTTTCCATACTCTCTACAGGGGTCTCAACAATTCTTCCAATTTCATTTCCGTCTTTGTAAAAAATAATTGTTGGCACTAATTCTATTTCAAGTCCTTCTGTTTCGTTGGATAAGCTTTCTTTTTCCCTATTAACTCCAATTAAAATAATCGAGTTTACATTGTAGTTAAGTTCATTTAGTATCTTAAATAATCTAGGCAGTTGTTCCCTGCTATCGCTGCAGGTGGAACGGAAAACAATTTTAATATTTATGTCTTCCAGTTTTCCTTCTAAGCTATCCAGAGTTTCAAAATCCGGTTGGTAGTTGTTGTATTCTGTTGTCCAGGTATCTGTAAAAAGAGAATCGATAACTATGCTTGCAGGACAGTAACCGAGTATTAGTGGTTCTCCGGTTTTTTCATCAGGAATGATTTTGTAATCCTGGGCAAAGATTTGGAATGTTGATATTAAAAATATTGATAAGATAAAGTTTTTAAACATAACTAACCTTTTCTATTGCCACGACTTTTAAGTCGTGGGTAAGTTTCACAATCCATAAATCGGCTTTAGCCACATTTGAAAAATATTAATGATGCTAAAGCCAAATATTTTTATATAGTTATCCACGAGCTAAAGCTCGTGGCAATAAATAATTCACACTTTGTCCCTCACCCTTCGACTTCGCTCAGTGTGACAACGTAAATAACTAATTTTTATAAATCTTTTTTAATTCTTAAATCAATTCCCCAAAGCAGTTTATTTCTTAAAGTTTCAAAATAAGTTGTTAGGGATGTGTGAACTAATTTTAACGGGCGATCACTTTTACATATTTTAATTTCGGTCGGTGGAGGAAAATCAAAAACTCTTTGTCCATCACAACTAACCTGCACTTCTTTGTAAGGCGAATCAGCTTTTATAACAATTTCCTGCGAACTTGGAAGCACCAAAGGACGAACTGTTAGACTATGCGGTGAAATAGGTGAAAGAGTTATCACATCTGTTTTAGGTGAAACAATTGGTCCGCCTACTGAAATTGAATAGCCGGTTGAACCTGTTGGAGTTGCAACAATTAATCCATCTGCAGAGAAAGTTGTAACATACTCACCATCAACCCAAACAGTAAGTTCAATCATTTTAGGCCAGCCGCCCTTATCAATCACAATATCATTGATGGCATAAAGTTTTTCCGTTTCGTGTCCAATAGCTTCGCCGCTAATTACCATTCTTTCTTCAATACTGTACTTGCCTTCTTTAAGCTCTTTAATAATTTTATCCATCTGATCAATGTTTGCTTCAACAAGAAATCCCAGTTTGCCAAGATTAACACCAAGCACAGGTTTATCATAAAACTGCGCATTAAATGCTGTTGCAAGCATAGTGCCATCACCACCGATTGAAATTATCAAATCAGCTTTTTCATAAACCTCTTTGTCATCTGTTACAAAATCATCAAAGAGTTCGATTTTTAGTTTGTCTTTATCTTCAGAAAGAGATTTAGTAAGAATATAATCGAGTTTGTTTTTTTTTAGTTTGGATATGAAAGAGGAGACAACTTTAAAAACATTTTCCTTGGTGATATTGGCAATGATTCCTATTAACATAATTTTCTCAAAGTTGTTTTTATGCAGGGATAAATTACGATTTTTTACTGAAAGATATTTTAATGAAATACAGAATTTCGTTTAACCAAAACTATTTTTCTCTATTAGTTAATAATCTCTTATACACTTCTAAAGTCTTTATTGCTGTTTTTTCAAAAGAAAATTTTTGTCTTTGGATTTTGACTTTTAAGATTAGATTCTCTCTTAAATCTTTATTAACAATCACTGATTCAATTTTTTCTCTCATATCATCCGCGTTGTTTGGATCAAAATAAATTGCGGCATCACCACCAACTTCCGGTAATGAACTAGTATTGCTCAAAACAACCGGGCAATCGCAATTCATCGCTTCTAAGGCAGGAATTCCAAACCCTTCATACAATGTTGGGAAAATAAAAGCAAGTGCATTTGAATATAAAGTTGCAAGAGTAATGTCATCAGCCGCTTGATGTAATATTTTATTTTCTAATTCTTTAGAACTAAAAAACTTTATTTCTTCATTAGTAAAAAGACTTCCTCCAGCACAAATCAATAATAAATCTTTATGCTCTTTAAGCAGTGGTTCAACTGCAAGAATAAAATTGTTAAAGTTTTTATAAAAATCTCTGTTGCCAACAAACAGGATATACTTTTCAGGTAAATTCTTTTTTTGATTTGTTGAAGCTTGACTTTTATTTATTGAAGCTGCCAGATAAGTAACTTCAATTTTTTCAGCGGGAATACTGTAAAGCTTTATTAAATCATTTTTCGTACTCTCAGAAATTGCAATTATCAGATTTGCTTTAGAAAGTAAAAGTTTTTTATGCTCAAGAGTTTTATCAATTGAATTTATTATCTCAGGATACTTTTCGTGGATTGAATCGTAAACGGTTAAGACAAAAGGTTTATTATTTAAATGATTTAAGAAATATGGATTAAAATATGTGGGATGAAAAAGATCATAATCCCCTTTTTGCATAATCTGGTTTGTTGAGATGCGATTAATATAATCCAGAATAGTTCTTTTAAAATAGAAATTATTATTAGGAAAGAATTTCTTTACCCAAAAACTTTTATCTTCATTAATATAAAAGTTGTTTGAATATTTGAGTGAAAGTTTAGCTTCAATATTTTCTAATTTGCTCAATTCTTTGATCAATTGATAGTGATAACGAGACACACCTCCATACTGCTGCTGCACAAAACATTGATGATCGTATAAAACTTTCACAAACAAAGCCTCGCTAACTTTTGTTATCAATATTAAGGTGGTCACTGAAGGTTTTACTTTTTACCAATTTCTTTACGATATGATAAAGACCAAAGTTTCTCAATTTTTTCATAAGAATTATAACTGATTTATAAAGTTTTCTGTCAGTTAAAATGTGTATTCCATTTACATTGTAGTAATTCAGTTTAAACTGTTTTGCCAAAGTACGAAGAGTCTTTTCAGAATAGAAAGAAATATGCTGTCCGTGATTAAAACCGTAATACCACCATTCCTTAGGATCAGGAATATCTTTGGGCATGAGTTCTGTTGAAAATATAATGGTCTTACTATAGCTAAGCATTTTTTCTAATTCTTCTTTTGGGTTTACCAGGTGTTCAAATACTTCAAATGCAGTAATCAACTCAAATTCAGATTCAGGCTTTACTTCTTTTTCAAATCCATTGGCAAATAAATTTTGTGTGTAAGGATCGTGCCAGTAAAAATCAAATCCAATATCTCTCATCAAACGAGTAAACACCCCGTAACCACCAGCATAATCCAAGAAGGTTCCGTTTTTATTAAAGCAGAAAAAAATAATTACCGAAAGAACTTTTGAAAAGTAGATATTTCGATCAAGCAATCCTGTATCTGAAAGATTTATACTTCTTGAATAAGCCTCATCGAGCCAAAAGGGTACTTCTGAAAATAAATACCCGCAATTATCACATTTAAAATATTTAACATCATGCTTTTTTAAGATCTTAGAAGTAAATATTTGAAGTGCATTTGAATTACAAATTTTACAAATCATTTATTCCATATACCTTTAGCTGTACCTGAAATTAATTTTCTATATTGAATCGGTGCCCACAGTGAAGCAAAAACCAAACATATATTTGTCGAAACCATGATACCGGTAACACCAAGCTCCATATTTTTAGCAAGAAATATTGATAGCGGAATATTCAGTAATGCGATGATAATAGAATAATAAAGCTGCAGTCTAACTTTACCAACTCCATTAATAAAAGAACCAAAAATGTTATTCCAGTTTGCTATGATTACAAATATTCCGCACGACAGTGAAAGCATAAATGGAACCTGCACTTGTGTGCCCACCCAAATTTTATAAACAAAATCTGAAGCAATAATCATAATTATTGCAACTACAGATAAAATCATCCAGATAATTACCAGTTTACGAACAGAATTTTTTATCCAATCAAATTCTTTTTTCACAAATGCTTCTGTAAATGCAGACCAGAATGGCGCGAGTGCTACATTAAAAACCAATGGCACCATATAAAAATATTTATACGCAACATTATATGTAACTACTGATTTGGGTCCATAAAGTTGGGTAATTATAATATTACCAGTTGTAAAGACAATTAAGCTGGAAATTTGAATAACAAAAAACTGCATTCCTAGTTTAACTAAACTAGATGAGTATTTAAGATTTACAAACTTGAAAGACGGAGAAATGTTTTTAAAGTGACCTCCAAATAAAAACAGAGATGCAATTAAAAAAACCAAAACCGGAATTCCACTGGATACTAACGCAAATGCAGTTAAAGATGGTTCAGCATATATCGAAAGAAGATAGACAATCAACAGTGTTAGAGAATTAGTAATCAAACTTAGTCCGCCATTAAGTGAAGGCCTTTGATCTGCATTTAGAATAGATGTAATGAGTTTTAGTAAAAATTGAACAAGGAATAGAATTATAACATATAAAACTAAACTGTTAAGCAATGAAGAGTAATCTGTTGGCGCTTGCAAAAGATCTGCCCAGTTAAGAAAGCCATGAATGGTAAAGTAAAAAATAAAAGCAGCTAAAATGCCCACTGAAAAGACAGCATAAGCTGTGCTAACATAAATTCGGGCTAAATTAATATCATTAAGTGCAAGAGCTTCGGCTAGTTTATTCCTTAAACCATTTCCCAGTCCAAAATCAAGATTTATTAACCAGCTTAAAATAGAGGCTAGTGTAAGCCAAATTCCATATTCTGTTTTACCAAGATAATTTAAAGTGACTGGAACAATCGCCATCAATGAAACGAAGTTAAAAATATGTAAGATAAAAAGTATTACGATATTCTTCTTAGCCTTTTCAGTTCGTGAAGAATTCTTAAAACTAAATAGCTCCGAAGGTGAATATTTTATGTTTGGTAATTTCAAATTTACTTTTGTTTATGATGAATTGATTTTTTTAGCTTAATGAATACTCTTTCTCCAGAATCTGACAAGAAAAGTTAATCCAGCTTTATCAAATATGCTTTTTAAATAAGTCCTGAATAATCTCAGTTGCAGTTGTACAATTAAACTAAAACTTGTAAGCCCGTTTTTTTTAACGGATTTTTTAACTTCAAGAATTGACTGAATTTCATTTGTCCATGATTCACCGCCGGCCCTCATAACAACAACCGGATTTTTATCAAAGTAATAGAGTTTGTTGCTCAAATCTGGGTAACAATTATATAATCGACAATAAAATTCAAAATCCATAGAGTAACGATAGGATGTATCAAACAAACCAACTATACCATAAATTTCTTTTTTAACAAACATTGTTGGATGATTAAGCGGCATTGTTTTAAAAGTGTTCAACTTATACGGTTTTCTTAAATATGATCCATATTGGGGATCAATAAATAAAACATCCCCATGAAAAATCAGATATTCCGATATTTTTAGCTTGCTTTCTGCTTGCTCAAATATGCTATCTGAATAATAATAATCATCTGAATTAAGCATTGTTAAAATATCGCCTGATGCAATATTAATACCTTTATTGAATGCCTCGGAGATTCCATTATCTTTCTCGCTAATAATCCTTAAATTTATTGGTGAATCTTTGTACAGTTTTTTTACTATCTCAAGAGTATTATCGCTGCTGAGATTATCAATAATGATATGTTCAAAATCTTTGTACGATTGTTTTAAGATTGATTCAACATTCTTTGCAATAGTTTTTTCAGAATTGAATGTTGGCGTAATAACAGAAATTTTCATAAATAATATTGAAACCAGAATTTTTAATTGCACATAAATATACAAATAACGATTGATTGTATTTGCCAGTGAAACCTTTGGAAAAAAGCTCTAAAATATTATACCTTACCCTCAGATCGGATTGGGGGGGGGCACCAAAACATATTGATATTTTATATAAAAATATTGGACCTGATTTTCTAATCTACTTTGCAGCTCCAATTAGTGAACCATATGGAAATAGCTGGTATAAATTAGTGGGGAAAGAAAGATTTTTTGAACTAGAGCATCGCAAGTTTTCAATTTCCAAGCTTTTTGAATTAAAATCCTTCATTGAAAAGAATGAAATAAAAATTGTTCATGCTCATGGTAAAGGAGCTGGATTGTATGGTCGCTTACTTAAAATGCTTTTATCAAATAAAATTAAAGTAATCTTTACCTTTCATGGTTTACATATCGCTCAATACAATCAGTTAAAGAAAAAATTATACATTAATTATGAGAAGTTTTTTTCAAGATGTACTGATTTATTTATTAATGTTTCAAGAGGTGAGCGAGACAACTGTATAAAGTATGGAATCTTTTCCGCACAAAAATCTGAAGTTGTTTATAATGTTATACCGGAAGTAATAAATGAAAAGACAAATATAACTTTAAGAGAAGAACTTAATCTTCTACTAGATAAATTTATTGTATTATCAATTGTTCGATTTTCATTTGCTAAAAATATTGCAGATACACTTGCTATTGCTGAGATGCTTAAATTTGATGAACGATTTATGTTTGTTTTGGTTGGTGATGGTGAAACAAGAGAAGAAATAGAAAATGAAATCAGGAAAAAAGGACTAAACAATGTCCTACTTACCGGATTTAAGAATAATCCGCTTGATTACATTGCTGCCAGTAATGTTTATCTATCCACTTCTCACTGGGAAGGATTGCCATATTCACTTATTGAAGCTTCGATGATGGGTATACCTGCAGTTGCAACAAATGTGGTTGGAAATAATGAAGTTGTTAAAAATAATTTTAATGGCAAGTTGTTTAACCCGGGAGATCTAAAAACTGCAGCTAATAATATTGTAGAAATATGTACTGATAATAATTTATTTGAATTTTACAGTAAGAATGCAAAAATATTTTATAAGGATAATTTTTCAGTTATTAAAATGATTACCCAAATGCAAAATATTTATAGTGCACTTGTACATTAAAGTATTATAATAATTTTTCAGAATGAACTTAACTATTTATCTGATAACGAATAAAAGAAATGAATGAAAACAAAATAGCAATTGTGCACGAGTGGCTTGTTAACTATGCCGGTTCAGAAAAAGTTG
>CALLZX010000076.1 GCA_937858935.1 uncultured Ignavibacteriales bacterium
ATTTAAATCCTTTACTACCCAGGTATTGTCGTTAAATAATCCGATGATTTTTGTACCTGTTTTCTTTATCTCAATTTTATGATTGATATAATCACAAAGCAATTGAAGGTCTCTGTCCGAGCCTAAGAAAACACAATCTGTATGTCCTAAGGCTTTTAGAAATTTCTGTTTTGTGTGCCAGTCTGTATTTTCTAAAAGCACATCTTTGTATTCTGAGTTAAGTGAAGTATGAACATCGCAAACAAGGCAATCTTTATCTTGCAGAGTGAGTAACTCTTTGGGCTTAATAATAAAAGAAGTGATCTTCTCCGGATGTTTATTCAACTTATAGTAGCTGTTCTCTTTTTCAATAAAACCCTGTTTAACTTCAGAGTATCTATCATAAGCAGAGTTGATTGTTTTAAGTAACTCATCTTCATTAAGTGGTGGATTATTCTGATGATTCCAACCTTTTAGAATCTGAACAGCAGCATTCCTATTGACCCCGCTGTTTATTAGTGATCCACACAAACTAATAAGAGTATTATCCCGTTCACCTTCCTTGGCACCTTTCCACTTTGAAGTTGTAGTTGTTTTCTTCTCAACCACAGGTGTAACGTTGGTTCTTAATTGCTCAGCATCTATATTAATATATATATCCGGATCATAACTGAAGTAACAAGGTCTTCCTGCATCGGATGTTTTATCTGGTTTGGCTCCGAGGTCTATCTTAAATAATCTCGCGTAATGTTTGTAAACATCAGTAAACTTTTGATGATCTGTAATCGGTTTATCAATCTTATAAATTACTTTCAAACCTTTACCGCTTGGTGAAGTGAAAAAACAGAATACACTTTTATCGGATTTTAACTTTTCTTTTATGGAGGTTAGTTCATCTATTGATAAACCATCGTAATCGAATAGCAGGTATTTGCTGCTGATGAGTTTGAACTTTGAACGCTTGTTGTTTTCAAATATCCCGAGATTGAAGTAAGCAAAGTTATTTTTCTTAAACTCCTGCTGATCATCTTTAATGGATATTTTTTGTAATTGTTCGGTTAGATTCTTCCACGTATCACTGCGGATTTCATTTACAACTTTATCAAATGTGCTTTGAGAAAGCTTATTATCTGTGACCTTTGTTCCTGTAGATACAACTATTTTATCTAATATATCTGCCATAGTTGTTATTTCCATTTTCAGATTTTATAGCGTATAAAACGCTTTTTAGCGATCTCATAGATTGAGAATAAGCAACAGGATCAACCAGTGCTTTGCGGGAGATAAACTTGTTTACTTCCTGCTGTATGTTTTCGTTGTTATCAAAAACAAAATAGATTTCGCCGTCATATCTTGAATGGTTCTTCAGACTGTGACCGATGGCTATTAAATAAGCCGCTATGTAGAGATCTTTGGTCTCATATATTAATTGTTTCATAAATTATTTTCCTTTTCTTTTATTTATCTGTATATGCTTTATTAAAGCATAGAGATCCGAATAGATGCAGGTATTTCTACCTGCAATTTTTGTTGGTTTGTTAAATGTTGCGTCAGAAATGCATTGTCCTCTGTGGCAGAACTTGCATCCATCTGAATTCTTCCGGCACCCAGTCCAGAAGTTATGTGTGTAGTCGGCGAATAACACCGAATCTTTACTTTTAATCATCTTCAGCTTTAAAATGAAAAAACCGCCTCACGGATAATACCGGAGCGGTTTCGCTAATGAGATCTTTGCTCATTAGAATAATGTTATAAACTAACTAGAAGAAACTTATTAATATCTTCAATTAATGTCAACTCCCGTCCTAGCGAGATGCTCATTTACAAGTTTGTAAGTTTCATCGTCATACTCTTTCAACCTTGTCATCTCCAGTTGCAATGTCCTCACACCTAATTTGGGAATTAAGTGTTCTTTGCCTGCACTTCTCAACCAGTTCTGAATTGTTTTATGCCCGGAAATTAAAAATCGTCTTCTGCATTCCTCGATTGATTTTATTTCGCCAGATTCAAGCATAGCAATTACTACATCTTTGAATGGTTGGTCGTAACGGTATAGGATTTTCTCCTCCATAATTGTACTCCTTTCACCTATATCCTAGTAACTTAAAAAAATAGAGTCAAGAGTTATTTATTCTCAGAATAAAATATATTTTTGCTAGAAGATTTCAATAGGTTTATTTTTTGACAATAATTGAAAAACGTTTTAATAGAATAATTCTGTATACTGATGATGGATAT